>DASQVB010000419.1:0-2006 GCA_035640975.1 Pseudonocardiaceae bacterium | reverse complement strand
TTCAACAACCGCTGCATGCCATCCGGGCTCAGATCCCCCGCCTGCTCGGCGAGCGTCCACGAGTTCTTCCGCTCCGCACCCGAGAGCAGGCCCAATAGGTACATCCTGGCTCGACGGCGCGAGTCCGCCTGCGCGAAGCGGCCCGCCACCAGCGCGAACATGTCCTCAAACCCTGTGGGTGCCGAATAGCTCATCCACAGCGGTGAACTGCGGCATCGCTTGAGGGTGGCCATCGGACATGATCGTCGGCCGTGGCGGTACGACTGCTCGATCTCATCTTCCGGCAGCTCGTGGCATGGCTTGGACTGCTCGCCCGTAGCTCGAGGTCAAAGAATGTGGAGATCCTGGTGCTGCGTCACGAGGTCGCCGTACTCCGTCGCCAGGTCAGGCGGCCGCGCCTGTCGTGGGCGGATCGGGCGGTGTTCGCGGCACTGACGCGGCTACTGTCTCAGGCCTGCCAACTTCATCGGATCGTCACGCCAGGCACGATCTTGCGGTGGCACCGGGATCTGGTCAAGCAACGCTGGACCCAGCCCCGCCGCCGGACCGCAGGCCGTCGCACGGCACCCGAACTGCGCCGGTTGATCCTGCGGCTGGCCGCGGAGAACTCCTCCTGGGGTTACCGGCGGATCCAAGGCGAACTCGCCGGGCTCGGCTACCCGATCGCGGCCAGCACCGTGTGGTCGATCCTGAAGCGAGCCGGCATCGACCCCGCACCTCGTCGCGATGGCCCTACCTGGCGACAATTCCTGGCCACCCAAGCACAGGGCATTCTCGCCACCGCTTTTTTCTGCGTCGACACGCTGCTGGGCCAGCGGCTGTATGTCCTGTTCTTCGTGGAGCACGCCACCCGCCGCGTGCACCTTCTCGGAGTCACCGCGAACCCGAGCAAAACGTGGGTTGCTCAGCAGGCGCGGAATCTGCTGATGGACCTCGGCGAGCGCGTGGCGGTTTTTCACTTCTTGATCCGGGATCGGGATGCCAAGTTCACTGGCGTCTTCGATGCCGTGTTCACTAGTGAAGGCCTGCGCATCCTGCGCACACCGGTGCGGGCGCCCCGAGCGAACGGGATCGCCGAACGATGGATCGGCACCGTCCGCCGCGAGCTGCTCGACCGAATACTGATCCTCAACCGGCGCCACCTCGAACACGTACTGGCCGAGTACACGACGCATTTCAATCAGCACCGTCCCCATCGCGCCCTGCAGCACGCAGCACCACTCAGGCCATTGCCACCGCCCTTGTCACAGCCCGGTTTTTCGCTCCGACGTCGCGATCGGCTCGGCAGGCTGATCCACGAATATACCCAGGTCGCATGACGTGGATAACCAATTCGGCACCCACAGGGTTCATCTGGAACTTCATGTATGGACCTTAGGGGAACTTACTACAACACAAACACGCAGGTAGAAGCACTAGAGACGCTGCTACGGGGGCTGCCCAACCCCACCGCACCGGCCCCGCCGTCCACCGCCCGGCCGAAACCGGGGCGGGCACGGCAACTCGACGCCCACCAGGTCCAGGCGCTTATCCAGGGCTATACGGCTGGCGCGACAACCTACGAGTTGGGTGCTCGGTTCGGCATCGACCGACGAACGGTCAGCGCCATTCTCCAGCGGCACGGCGTGGGCCTGCGCCGACGTGGCCTCTCCCCCGATCAGGTCGACGACGCGGTCCGCCTCTACGACATTGGCTGGTCACTGGCGCGGATCGGCGAACACCTCAGCGTCGACCCGACCACCGTGCTGAACCGACTGCGGGAGCACGGCATCCCCACCCGAGACACCCACGGACGACCCCGATCTTGAATAGATCGGTCGCCGATGCCAAACCGGATCCACCATTTCTCGGACATGTGTCGCCCCGGAAGGCACTCTTCTGCCGATGAGCACGCCTTCGATCCCATGCACACCTCCGCCCGTGACCGCGCGGGTGAACGGCAGCGGTCCGGGAAGAGGTTCCACTTGCGGGCACTGTCGAGGATCTTCGCCCCAGCGGACGACGGG
>DASQVB010000418.1:0-2441 GCA_035640975.1 Pseudonocardiaceae bacterium | reverse complement strand
CCCACGCCACCACACGCTCAAACACCAAGGCGGCTGGACACTCACACAACCCCAGGCCGGCCACTTCATCTGGAACAGCCCCCTCGGGCAGACCTACCGCACCCGCGGCGAACCGATCACCCCCGACCTACCCCAGCCACTGCCCCGCGACGCCGACCCCGATCCTGACCCACCAGGTGTCCCGATGACATTCGAGGGACCGATCCTCGACCTACCCGAGCGCCCCCACCACCACCGCGACCACCACCCGCCGGACTGCCTGACCAACCACCGTTCTGACCACTCAACCTAGGCCTGCTGACGGGCAGTCGATGCCTCGAGGTGCCTTCCACGGGTGGCGAGCGGGCCAGCGAACGGCTCGACGCGGCCGCAGTTGAGTGCTGCCCTTTCCCCGCGGCTGCGATTTCACCGGTTCCCCGTCCAAGGTCACTTCGTCGAATCGGGCAGGGGAGATGGCGCCCCGATCGTCGAGAGCGGTGAGGGGAAGCGCGAGGCTACTCTCTGGTCGCCCAGCCACTCGGTGAGCAGAGCAGCCTGGGACTCCAGTGCCGCCAGGGCCTCGGATCCGACGCGGCCCGATGCCGAGGTTCCCTGGGAGTTCGCGCTGGTGTCGTTCGAGGGTAAGCTGCGTGCCGCCGGTATCACGACCGCCTACCACGGAGCGTCATTCCAGCAGCCATGCGCTACCGGGCCGGCCCGTTCCGTCGAGGGTGCATACAAGGCCGGTGACCGGCGCATGGCCGGCCCGGTCCTCGAGCTTCGCAGCGACGCCGGCTTCGAGGCGCTACGTCGGCACCTGTCCACAGTGGCAGAGACGGTGCTGGTGTCCCATGAGGACCACACGCCCTGGCCAGGACCAGTACGCCGACCGCCGGTTCCTCGAGCGCTATCTGGCCGGACCCGGTGGTGATGGGGGCACCGAACGTGCTACGCGGCAGCTCGCACTCGGGCAACATTGCAGCCCATGACCTGGCGCAGCGGGGGCTGGTCACCGCGCTGGCCTCCGACTACCTGCCCTTCGGGCTGCTGGCAGCGGTGTTCTTGCTGGCCCAGCAGGGCATTGCCACGTTGCCCGACGCGGTCGGCCTGGTGACCTCGGGTCCGGCCCGGGTCGCCGGACTCACCGACCGGGGCGCGCTCGTCGAGGGCCTGCGTGCCGACCTCGTCCTCGTGCAGCACGGTGACACCAGGCCGGTGGTCCGCGCGGCGCTGCGCGCGGAGCAGCGCTGAGCTCGCCTCAACGGTCACCGGGTCGGCGGCTGGACGAGCCCGGTTTGGTAGGCGGCGGCCACTGCTTGCGCTTTCTCCCGAACCCCGAGTTTCATCATCACCCGGGCAAGGTGTGTTTTGACGGTGGCTTCGCTGATGAACAGCTCTACGGCGACATTGGCGTTGGACATGCCCCGGGCCATCAGAGTGAGCACTTCCCGCTCCCGCGGGGTCAGCTGCGCCATTTCCGCGGGGGTGGGGGTGTGCGGCTCAGGCCGGGCGTTGAACTCGTCGATGAGCCGTCGGGTGACGGCGGGATCTAGCCAGGCCTCACCGCTGGCCACCGCGCGGATCGCGGCGACGATTTCGGTCGGGGCGGCATCTTTGAGCAGGAAGCCCGAGGCGCCGGCCCGCAGGGCGGCATAGACGGCCTCATCGATGTGGTAGGTCGTGAGGATGATAACCCCGATGAGCTGGCCGTTCTGGGCGGTCAGGCCCTCATCGATCACCGCGCGGGTCGCGGCGACGCCGTCGGTGCCCGGCATCCGTACATCCATCAGCACCACATCCGGACGCTGAGCGCGGACCTGCGTAAGGGCTTCCTGTCCGTCGGCGGCCTCGGCGACGACCGCGATGTCGTCCTCGGCGTTGACCAGCATTGCGATGCCGGCTCGTACCAGCGGCTGGTCATCGACTACCACAACTCGGATCACGGTGACCCCTTCCTAGACCCCCGCTGCCTTGGCTGAATCTATTGGTGGTGGTCGAGAAGTATCCGCTGCGGGGTGTCTGCGAGTGGCAGCGCCGCGGTCAGCCGGTAGCCACCGTTGTGATGAGGTCCCGCGTGCAGGCGCCCACCAGCCGCGTGCGCCCGTGCACGCAGGCCAATCAGGCCGCGACCAACCGATAGCGCTTGCCCGCGGTGTGCCGCCGCAAAGTTGATGTCGTTATCGATCTGGATGATCAGATTGCGGGCTTCCCAGACCAGCCGCAGCTGCGGATGGGAATCCATGCCGCCGTGCTTGAGTACGTTGGTCAGGCCTTCCTGCACGATCCGGTATGCGGCCAGATCGATACTGGGGTCCAGACCGCGTGGTGTGCCTTGGACGTGGACGGTGACCGGCATTCCGGTGTCACGTAACGAGGCGAGCAGCGCGGTCATATCCGCAAGTCCGGGTTGCGGCCCGAGATCGTCGATGTCCTCGGCGTCATCATCGATGGGCTCGCTGGCC
>DASQVB010000417.1:0-3409 GCA_035640975.1 Pseudonocardiaceae bacterium | reverse complement strand
CCCATTTCGAATGGCCGCTCATACCTGCTCTTTCTCGGTTGCCGAGTCTCACCCGGATGCGCTCACCCGGGCCCCACTCGACCGCTGGACCATCTCGCCGAAGAGCCGGTGCACGCGGTGATCGCCGGTCAGCTCCGGATGAAATGCGGTGGCCAGCACGGACCCCTGCCGGACCGCCACGATCCTACCGGCGGCGCGGCCGGCGGCTGGGATGTCGGGCACCCTGGCCAGCACCTCGACGCCAGCACCGGCCTGTTCCACCCAAGGGGCCCGGATGAAAACCGCCCGCACAGGAGCACCGGGTACGCCGACGAAGTCCAGGTCAGCCTCGAAGGAGTCGACCTGCCGACCGAACGCGTTGCGGCGCACTACCGCGTCCAGCGCCGCGAGTTGCTGTTGGTCGGGCCTGCCGTCGAGGATCTTCCGCCCCAGCAAGATCAGCCCCGCGCAGGAGCCGTAGGCCGGCATGCCGCTCGCCAGCCGAGCCCGCAGCGGTTGTATGAGGTCGAATGCGACCAACAGCCGGCTCATCGCGGTGGACTCACCGCCAGGCAGGATGAGTGCGTCCACCTCGGCAAGCTCTGTGGGGCGACGGACCAGCGTGCTACGCAACCCGCATCCGGCCAGTGCGCGCTGATGCTCACGTACATCACCCTGCAGCGCCAACACCCCCACAACCGGCCCCTGCTCAGTCACGAGGTCCAGGGTAGGCCGCTATTCGTGCCAGATCAGCACAAGCCTGTTGTCCCCCACTCGGGGTAGATATAAGGTAAGCCTCACTATGCGTAAGCTCTCCTGTCTCATCGCCGCCGCCCTGCTTCTCATCCCGGCGTGCTCGGCGAATGAGGGACCGGCCACCTCGACCCAGGGTGCGAGCCCGCCCACCGGGACGGCCACCAACCCGCAAGTCCAGCAGGCCATCGCGGCCTACAAGACCTATGTGGACGGTCAGATCGACGAAATGGTAACAAGGACGAAGGTGTTGACCGACGCCGTCCGCGCCGGCGACCTCGCCGCCGCACAGACGGCCTACGCCCCGTCGCGGGTGCCGTGGGAGCGGATCGAGCCGATCGCCGGACTCGTGGAGGAGATAGACGGCAAGGTCGACGCTCGGGTCGACGATTTCGCAGGCGTCGACGACCCCGAGTTCACCGGGTGGCACCGGCTGGAGTATCTGCTGTTCGCGCAGAGCACCACGGAGGGCGCCGCGCCGTTCGCCGATCAGCTCGACGCCGATCTGCGCACCCTCAAAACCGAGTTCGAGACCCTGGAGATCCCGCCGGCTGAAGTCGCCGTCGGCGCCTCCGAGCTGATCGAGGAGGTCTCCCTCGGCAAGATCACCGGCGAGGAGGACCGCTACGCCAAGACCGACCTGTGGGACTTCAACGGCAACCTGGAAGGTTCCAAGGCGGTGGTGGAGGCGCTGACGCCGGCGCTGCAGGCGGCCGACCCGGCGCTGCTCGCCGACATCAACAGGAGATTTGCCGAGCTGGACGCCACACTTGCACCGCTACGCACCGGCGACGGATGGGTGCTCTACTGCCTGGAGGACGACCAGTTCCCCTCCCCGCGTTGCTCAGCAGTAACGGTGTCGCCGGAGCTGGTGAATACCATCAAGGCTCAGCTCGCCGGCCTGTCGGAAAAGACCTCGCAGATCGCCGGCGCTCTTGGGCTGGGCTAGTCGATGGCCGGCGCAGCGCGGCGGTGCGGGGTCTCCCGGCGGGCGTTCCTGGCCGGTGGTCTAGGGACGGGTGCCGCCGTCGTGGGCGCGGGGGCGCTGGCCAGCTGCGCCAACTCCAGCGACGCCGGCGGCCAGCTGCCAGAGGCGCGGTACGTGCCGTTCGAGGGAACACACCAGACCGGGATCACTGCCATGCCGGTGCCCGCGCGGAGCCTGATGGCCGCGTTCTCCGTGCAGGCCAATGACCGGGCGGACCTGCGCCGGCTGTTCACCGAGCTCACCGAGGAGATCCGCGGCTTGATGGCGGGGCGGCCGATCGAGCAGCGTGACCCGACGTACCCTCCGCTGGACTCCGGCATCCTCGGGACGTCCCCGCCAGCTGACGACCTATCCGTCGTGGTCAGCGTCGGCTCCATGCTGTTCGACGCCCGGTTCGGGCTGGCGGACCGCAAGCCCATCGAGCTCGTCGAGATGCCGTTTCTGGCCAACGATCGCCTGGACCCGACTCGCTCGCACGGCGACCTGTTGCTCACCCTCGAGGCGCGCCACCCCGACACCATCCAGTTCGCACTGCGCCAGCTGATGCGCCGCACGCGCAGCGATCTCGTGCTGCGCTGGATGATCGAGGGCTACACGCGCGGCTCGGTGAACGCAGCCAGCGGTGGCACACCCCGCAACCTGCTCGGCTTCAAGGACGGCACGGCCAACCTTCCGCAGGACGACGACGTCGTGATGGACCGTTACGTCTGGGTCGGCGCCGACGATCCGGAGCCCGGGTGGGCAGCCGGCGGCTCGTATCACGTGGCACGCACCATCCGGATGTTCGTCGAGTTCTGGGACCGCACGCCGCTGCGTGAGCAGGAGGCGCTGATCGGACGGCACAAGGCCAGCGGTGCGGTCCTCGGAAAGGCCACCGAGCACGACACGCCGGCCTACGCCGATGATCCCGACGGGCTGGTCGTCCCGTTGACGGCGCACATCCGGCTGGCCAACCCGCGCATCCCGGCCGCCGAGGAGAACCTCATCCTGCGTCGGGGTTTCTCATTCAGCCGCGGGTTCGACGGTAGCGGCCAGCTCGACCAGGGCCTGGCGTTCGTCTGTTACCAGCGCAGCCTGCGCAAGGGCTTCCTGGCAGTCCAGGAGCGGCTGTCCGGGGAACCGTTGGAGGAGTACATCATGGCGGTGGGCGGTGGGTTCTTCTTCGCTCTTCCCGGGGTGCCGAGTCCGGACCGGTTCCTCGGCGATGCCCTGCTCGCCTGAGTGCTACACCACGCAGTCCTCCAGGGCGTTGATCAGCATCATCGCCCGCGGCGTTGTGGCATTGGATGTTTCGTGTTCCGGCCCACACCACTTGCCCCGTCTGGGCTGGTCGCCGCTGGCGTGGTGCGGTACGCATAGACATTCCCGGACGCGTCCACGCCCAGTGTTTCCTGAGCAAGTCTTCGAAACAGATCGCGGCTCCGGATCCGGTACATACCCGCCGTCCTCCTCACACCTAGCCGTTGCGCCCACCACCTGTCCAGGTATACCCAGTGATCGTGGCGGCGCCCAGTGGACGCACTCTGCTTAAACTCACGTCTCATAAACCCTCCCTTTGTCGATTTCGCCGTGGCCGAGCGGTTTCTCCGCTGCTATAAAAAGTACCGAAGAGCCGCAACGTTATGTGAGTGCTCAACCGTCCGTTCGGCAACTGATAGGCCACGGATGATCCAAGGACCGAACGTAACC
>DASQVB010000416.1:0-6214 GCA_035640975.1 Pseudonocardiaceae bacterium | reverse complement strand
GTCAACACATCGAAGTCGTCGGGGTGCACCTGCGGCAAGTCGTCCCAAGCAACCGGCATCGACACCGTGGCGCGCGGAGTTCCGCGTACCGACCACGCCGAGGCGATCGTGCGGTCCCGGGCGGCCTGATTGAAGTCGAGGAACACTCGCTCGCCGCGCTGCTCCTTCCACCACGACACGGTGGCTCGGTGCGGAACTCGCCGCGCCACTTCTCGAGCCAGCGCGATCACCGCCCGCCGTACCTGCACGAACGACCACTGCGGGCGGATGCGGACCGCGACGTGAATCCCGCGTCCACCCGAGGTCTTCGGGTAACCGACCAGCCCTGCCTCTGACAGCACCTCCCGCAGCACGCCGGCCACCACGACCGCGTCGGCGAAGCCGGTCCCCGGCTGCGGGTCGAGGTCCACCCGCAGCTCATCGGGATGATCGACCAGTGGACGCCGTACCGGCCATGGATGGAAGTCGAAGGTACCCAGATTCGCCGCCCAGGCCAGCACCGCAGGCTCAGTGGGACACACCTCCCGAGCAGTGCGCCCGGACGGGAAGGTGATCTCCACCGAGTCCACCCAGTCCGGAGCGCCCCGAGGTACTCGCTTGGCGTAGAAGGACTCCCCGGTCACCCCGTCCACGAAACGTTTCAGCGTGACCGGGCGCTGCGCCAGCACCCGCAGCAGTGGATCCGAGACTGCGAGGTAGTACTCCACGACCTGCCGCTTGGGGATGGCGCGCTCAGGGAAATAGATCTTATTCGGGTTGGATACTCGCACGGTGCGCTCCCCATCCGGGCCAACCACCGTGAGTTCCAGCGCGTCACCACGGCTCACGAACGGCAAGCTACCGCACCCCTATCCGACAAATCGGGATACCGTGATCCTGTGGTGCATAGCCAACCGCAGCCCGACCGGTCGGGTCACCAGCCGAACACCCAGGAACGGCGTCGGCTGGATGACGATCTGATCGGGCTGGACCGACACGATCCCGAGGTGCAGGCCTTCTCCGAGCACCTCGACCGCGCCCACCGGTTGCGTCCCGGTTTCACGGTCGAGGGCGAGCTGTCCGGAGTCGCCGACTTCGCCGAGTCGGCCAACCGCGCGCAGGGCCCGCGGTGGATAGCAGCGGTCGTGGTGGTGGGCCTGATCCTGCTCGGCGTAGCTGTTGCGATGTGGGAAGCGGCGGCGTTCATCGTCACCGTCCTGTTCGGCTGAGGCCCAGGTAGTGTGTCAACTATGAAACCGGTCAAAGGCGTGACGCCCAAGGTCGTCAAGTCCGACCCGGAGTGGCGTGAGCAACTCAGCCCCCAGGAATACACCGTCCTACGCCAGGCCGGGACCGAACCGCCGGGAACCGGCGAGTATGAACACACCAAAACCCAAGGCGTGTACGAGTGCCGGGCCTGCGGGGCAGAGCTGTTCCGCAGCGACCACAAATTTGAGTCGCACTGCGGATGGCCGTCGTTTTTCACCCCGCTGGCCGGTGATGCGGTACTGCTGCGCGAGGACCGCAGCATGTTCATAAAGCGTGTCGAGGCGCTCTGCGCCACCTGCCATAGCCATTTGGGTCACGTCTTCGAGGGCGAGGGTTACAACACCCCCACCGACCAGCGTTACTGCATCAACTCGATCTCGCTGCGGCTGGTGCCCGACGACGGTCAGCCCGACAGTTAAGGCAGGGCAGCCACCAGCTCCGCGACCGGCACCCTGGGTCCGGTGAAGAACGGCACTTCCTCGCGGACGTGCCGCCGGGCCCGGCTGGCCCGCAGCGCGCGCATCAGATCAACGATGCGGTGCAGCTCGTCGGCCTCGAACGCGAGGATCCACTCGTAGTCACCCAACGCGAACGAGGCGACCGTATTGGCTCGCACATCGGGATAGTCGCGGGCCTGCATGCCGTGTTCGGCGAGTAACTCACGGCGCTCGGTGTCAGGCAACAGGTACCACTCGTGGGAGCGCACGAACGGGTAGACACAGATGTAGCGGCGGGGTTCCTCACCGGCCAGAAACGCCGGCACGTGACTCTTGTTGAACTCCGCCGGACGATGCAATGCCACCGTGGACCACACCGGCACGCTGGCCCGGCCCAGCGCGGTGGCGCGGCGCAGGTCGGCGTAGCCGACCTGCAGTGCCTCGATCTCCTCGGCGTGCCACCAGATCATCCAGTCGGCGTCGGCGCGCAGTCCAGCCAGGTCATAGACCCCGCGCACTACGACACCCTTGCCCTCCAGCGCGTCAAGATAGTGCTGCGCCTCTTGCGCGGGCTCCGCGCGGTCGGCGGGTAACCGACCGGGCTCGACCCGGAAGACCGACCACATGGTGTAGCGAATGGTGGAGTTCAGCGTGGCGTAGTCCAGGCGGGTCATGAGCCCATCGTCTCACCACTCGCTGCGGCTGCTTGGCGCCCGCTCAGGTAACCGGCGATGCGCCGGGCAGCGGTGTCAGCGGTAGCGATGCACGCCGGCACGCCAATCCCATGCAGGGTCGCGCCGGCCACCGCCAAGCCGGCCGACCCGGCCACTTCCCGTTCGAGCGCGGCGACCGCGTCGAGGTGTCCAGGCGCGTACTGCGGCAGCCCGCCGCCCCAGCGCGCCACCACGCTGGCCACCGGGGTGGCCGTGATCCCGGTGAGCGTTGCAAGATCGGCACGCACTGCATCGATCAGCTGCGTGTCGTCACTTTGCAGCATCCGAGTCTCCCCGTGACGGCCCAGCGACGCCCGGATCAGCAGCACCTCGTGCGATGAAGCGTGCGCCCACTTGCGTCCGGAGAAGGTGAACGCCTTGGCCGACAGCGACTCTTTCTGGCGCTCGTTGGCGGCCACCAGCACGCCGGAAGCCTCCGGGAGGGCCTGCGCAGCGGTCCGCGGCAGCGCCAGCCCGACCACTGCAGAAGAGGCCACCTCAACTCGGCCCGCGGCGGCCGAGGCCAGCGGCAGCGGGTCAGCGAGCAGCCGCCGTAAGGCCGGGGCCGGCACGGCGAGGATCACAGCGTCAACATCGAGGTGCTCGGATCGACTCGCTTGTGCGATTCGACCGGCCAGCTCCAGCCGCCAGCCGACGGAGGTACGGACCAGTCCGCGCACCAACCGCCCGAGCCGCAGCTGCACCGCCGCGGCGGCCACCAGCGTGTCCACCAGGCCGCTGAGTCCCCCGCGCAGGGTGCCGAAGACCGGATCCGTGCATGAGAGCCCGACACGGCGTGCAGGAGAGCCGGACACGCCGTGCAGGGGGGGCAATGCACCAGCGGCCGCAGCCAGCAGTGATCCCGCGCCGCGGTCCAGCGCGGTAGCCACCGCGGGCAGCGTGGCACGTAACCCCAGCGCGTCCGCGCGCCCCGCATACACTCCGCCCAGCAACGGGTCGACCAGCCGGTCCACCAGCTCGTCACCGGCCCGCTCACGCAGCAGCAGCCCGACCGCGGCGTCCTGCCCGGGCTCCCAGCACAGCGGCATGGTGGGTTCAGCGGCCACCCGCTTCGTCCCTTGCGCGGACAGCAGGCCGGCGACATCAGCAGCGGCGCCCGGCAGTCCCAGCAGGGTGCGGGTGGGCAGAGCCACGGTGCGCCCCCCGGCCCGCACCGTGGGGACCGCCGCGGTGGGGTGTACCAGTTGCCCGTCGAGACCTAGCTCCTCGATCAGCCGGACCGCCTCCGGGCGGTGCATCAGGAACGCCTCCGCGCCCACGTCGAGCGGTAGGCCCGCGAGTTCCACGGTGCGCAGCGCCCCCCCGAGCCGCCGCGAGCCCTCGACCAGCACGAGCTGGGCGGACGGACCGAGCAGCGTACGCAACCGGTATGCCGCGGTCAGCCCGGAGATTCCCGCACCGACCACGGCGACCCGCGGAGGCCGCTCGCCGCTCACAGCGAGTGCGCCAGCTCCACGATGCGAGTCAGCGTGTCCGGATCGGTGCCCGGCAGCACACCGTGACCGAGGTTCAGCACGTGCGCGTCGGCCACGCGCCCCTCGGCGATCACCCGATACACCTCGCGCTCGACAGCCGGCCACCCGGCCAGCAGCACTGCCGGGTCGAGATTGCCCTGGAGCACGATCGGACCCTGCGCGCGGGCGGCTCGCACCCGTTGCGCGGCAGCGTCCAGCGGGATCCGCCAATCCACTCCGACGACGTCCGCGCCGGCGTGAGTCATCGCACCGAGCAGCTCTGCGGTGCCTACCCCGAAGTGAATCCGCGGCAGCCCGGTATCGGCCAGGCCCGCCAGCACCCGCGCCGAGTGCGGGAGCACGAACTGCCGGTAGTCCCGCTGCGACAGCGCACCCACCCAGGAGTCAAACAGCTGTACCGCGTCCACCCCGGCGGCAGCCTGCACCCGAAGAAAAGTGAGGGTCAGCTCGGCGAGCCGATCGAGCAGCGCGTGCCAGACGTCGGGTTGCGAGTGCATGAGCGCCTTGGTGCGCTCGTGGTGGCGGCTCGGTCCACCCTCGACGAGGTAGGAGGCCAGCGTGAAGGGTGCACCGGCAAATCCGATCAGCGGGATCTGTCCCAGCTTGGCGACCAGCAGCCGCACTGCGGCAGCAACCGGCTCAACGGCCTCCGGATCCAGGACGGGCAATGCCGCGACATCCGAGGCGCTGCGCACCGGACTGTCCACCACCGGACCGGTGCCGGGCACGATGTCCAGCCCGACGCCCGCAGCGTGCAGTGGCACCACGATGTCGCTGAACAAGATCGCGGCGTCCACTCCGTGGCGCCGTACTGGCTGCAGCGTGATCTCGCACGCCAGCTCGGGAGTCATACAGGCCTGCAGCATCGGCAGACCGGCCCGCGCCTTGCGGTACTCGGGCAGTGACCGCCCGGCTTGTCTCATGAACCACACCGGGGGGTGATCCGGGCGCTCACCCCGCGCTGCGGCCAGCAGCGGCGCATCGGGGAGTACCCGGCGGGCGGTGGCCGGTCCGGTGGTCGTAATCATCTCAACGACCATCGTCGCACGGATCGGGCATGGTCGAGAGCCGGGATGGACCCCGCCCGGCGTGGCGCGCTGCTCACCGGGTCCACTCGTGCGACGGTGTGCTCGGGGAATGAGCCCCACCGTCCCGGCGGAGGTCTGCGTGTCCCGGCGCGATGCCGTAGATCGGCAAGTCAGTATCGAGATGGCCTGGTGTCCAGCCTGCCGAGCCGAGTGCACCGTGGAGATCGTTGCGCTGGCTGGGGATCCTGCGCCGGTCGCCATCTGTGTGGACTGCGGCCTCGGAGTGGAGACTTGGTGGTTGCCCGGGTTGCTCCCCACGACCTACCAGGTAGAAGGGGCCTGCCACGGTGTCCGGGCATCGTGACCGTGGCGTGCCTGATCTGGCGGACACCCCGGAGATCTTCCGCACGGCGGTGCTCTCGCTCAACACAGTGCGGCCGCGCCCTGAGATGCGGTTCGAGCCGATCCCAGCCCCGCAGCGGCTGGCACCATGGGCCTACGCCTGGGGTCTTGAGCTTCCCGGCTCCGGCCACGCGTCAGCGACCGGACGGCTCGTACTCCTTCATGACCCAGACGGCCCAGAGGCGTGGGAGAGCACCTTGCGGCTGGTCGGCTTCATCCGCGCGGAGCTAGATCCCGAGTTCGCCGGTGACCCGTTGCTGCCGGCCGTGGGCTGGTCCTGGCTCGTGGACGCGCTGTCCACCGTAGGCGCGGAGCACACCGCCCTCGGTGGCACGGTGACTCAGACCTCGTCAGCCCGGTTCGGCACCATCACCGGGCCCGAGCGGGCGGACGACATCGAGCTGCGGGCGTCGTGGACCCCAATAGGTGAAAGTCTCGCGGCGCATGGGGAGGCGTTTTGTGAGCTGATGGCGACAGCCGCCGGACTCCCACCGGTCGGAGTCGTGGCCCTCGGCAAGCGCCTCGACTGATCGAGGCTTCGGTTCCGACCCCGAGCGACCTGCGAGTTTATCGCGTCAACTAAGGGAAGTCGTCCAGCGCGACGTCGGTGTTACCCCTTCTGCACAGTGTCCCCTGATTGGGCGACCGTCGATGGCGGGTTTGCGATCAGACCGGCAAGAACGTTTGCTCGCAGCTCCCCGTTAGGCCGCTCGGGCGGCTACTCTCCCCCGTACGACACCATCCCTGGACGAGTGGCGGCGCGGTTACTCGACGGGGTCCCGGTGTGCGGTCGGGGGCACGACCGACTCCAGGGAGGTAGCGACGTGGCTGCTGTCGGATATGGCGCGACCGTCAGGTCGGCGCCATCCGGCGCCGTGCCGGCGTCATTA
>DASQVB010000415.1:0-6406 GCA_035640975.1 Pseudonocardiaceae bacterium | reverse complement strand
CTTATGACGACGCGGCCGAAGCAGGCAATGTGCTGGTGCGCGCTTTCCTCGCCGGCGCCGACGACAGTGACGGTCCTGGGGACAGTCCGGGCGGGGATGCTGGGCCGGACGGGGTGCCTGGCGTGGACGAGTTGCACATCGTCTACACCGAGTTCCGATCGATGGTCACGCAGACGCCCCGAGCGCGCCGGATCGCGCCGCTGAAGGTGGAGTACGTCGACAATGAGAATGAGGCGGACGGCGCTGCTGCCGAGGCCTCGGGGGACGCCACAGGGAGCCAGCAGCGGTCGCGTTCGGACAGCCCGCCCCCGCTGTATGAGTTCGAGCCCGACGCCGACGAGCTACTCGGGCACCTGCTGCCGAAATACATCAATACCAGGATTTACGCGGCGCTGCTGGAGGCTGCGGCATCGGAGCAGGCCGCCCGCCGCCAAGCGATGAAGGCTGCCACCGACAACGCAACCGAGCTGATTGAAGACCTCACTCGTGAGGCCAACCGGGCCCGCCAGGCCCAGATCACCCAGGAGATCAGCGAGATCGTCGGCGGCGCCGAGGCGCTGGCCGCCGTGGGGAGTGATGACTGACATGAGTACAGCCGAGAAGTCGACCACCGATGATTCAGTGCCTGAGGCCGCCATCGGTCGCGTGGTGCAGGTGACCGGGCCCGTGGTGGACGTGGAGTTTCCGCGCGGCCAGGTGCCGCAGCTCTTCAACGCGCTGACCGTGGAGGTCGATTTCGAAGCGCTTCGCAAGACGATGACGCTGGAGATCGCTCAGCACCTTGGTGACAACACCGTGCGCGCGATCGCCATGCAGCCGGCCGACGGCCTGGTCCGGGGAGCGCCGGTGACCGACACCGGATCGGCGATCTCGGTACCGGTCGGTGACCAGGTCAAGGGTCATGTGTTCAACATGTTGGGCCAGTGCCTGGATGCCCCGGACACGGAGTTCTCCGGCGACCGCTGGGAGATCCACCGCAGGCCGCCGGCCTTCGACCAGCTCGAGGGCAAGACCGAGATGCTCGAGACTGGGTTGAAGGTCATCGACCTGCTCACTCCGTACGTGCAGGGTGGCAAGATCGGTCTGTTCGGTGGTGCCGGGGTGGGCAAGACGGTGCTGATCCAGGAGATGATCATCCGGGTGGCCCGGAACTTCGGTGGTACGTCGGTGTTCGCCGGCGTGGGCGAGCGCACCCGCGAGGGCAACGACCTCTTCCTGGAGATGCAGGAGGCCGGCGTGCTCAAGGACACCGCACTGGTCTTCGGTCAGATGGACGAGCCGCCCGGAACCCGG
Source organism: Pseudonocardiaceae bacterium (assembly GCA_035640975.1). Lineage (GTDB taxonomy): Bacteria > Actinomycetota > Actinomycetes > Mycobacteriales > Pseudonocardiaceae. Next base: position 5,113 of record DASQVB010000415.1, on the reverse strand, counting down.
ATGCGGGTCGCGCTGTCCGCGCTGACCATGGCGGAGTACTTCCGCGACGAGCTGAACACCGACGTGCTGCTGTTCATCGACAACATCTTCCGGTTCACCCAGGCGGGCTCCGAGGTCAGCACCCTGCTGGGCCGGCTGCCTTCCGCGGTGGGTTACCAGCCAACACTGGCCGATGAGATGGGTGAGCTGCAGGAGCGCATCACCTCCACCCGGGGCCGTTCGATCACCTCGATGCAGGCGATCTACGTGCCGGCCGACGACTACACCGACCCGGCACCGGCGACCACCTTCGCGCACCTGGACGCCACCACGGAGCTGTCCCGGGGGGTCTTCGCCAAGGGCATCTTCCCCGCGGTGGACCCGTTGACCTCGTCGTCCACCATCCTCGACCCACAGTACGTGGGGGAGGAGCATTACCGGGTGGCCCAAGAGGTGAAGCGAATCCTGCAGAAGTACAACGACCTGCAGGAGATCATCGCCATCCTCGGCATTGATGAGCTGTCCGAAGAAGACAAGGTCACGGTCAACCGGGCCCGCCGGATCGAGCGCTTCCTGAGTCAGAACATGTACTCGGCCGAGCAGTTCACCGGCCAGGAGGGCTCGACGGTGCCGCTGAAGGAGACCATCGAGGCCTTTGACAAGCTCAGCAAGGGTGACTTTGACCACATGCCGGAGCAGGCTTTTTATCTTTGTGGTGGCCTGGAGGATCTGGAGGCGAAGTACCAGCAGCTGTCCCAGAGCTGACCGTTAGACTCTGCACGTCGGTGCGGGCAACAGGGCAGGGAGACATGCGTGGCTGAGATGTCCGTCGAGTTGGTCGCGGTGGAACGCAAGGTATGGTCCGGCAACGCCACCTCGCTATTCGCCGAAACCACCGAGGGCGAGCTGGGTATCCTGCCCGGTCACACGCCGTTGCTCGGTGAGCTCGTTGAGGGCGGGGTCGTCAAGGTCACCACGACCGACGGCGACACCGTGACGGCCGCCGTCTTCGGCGGTTTTCTGTCGGTCACCGGGGAGAAGGTGAGCGTCCTGGCCGAAGCCGCCGAGCTCGCCGAAGAGATCGACCCGCAGGCCGCGAGGGATGCCCTGGCGCAGGCCGACGCGGAAGACGACCAGGACCGAGCGGACTCGATACGGGCCAGGGCCACGGCCCGGCTCAAGGCCGCCAACCAGAACGCTTGAGAGTCTTCAGGTTCACGGCAGGCCGCCATGGGGGTAGGGGAGATCGTCGGGCTGGTCCTGCTGGTCAGCACGTTGATCATCGCTGCCCTGGCCTTTCGACGGCTCCGGCTGGTGCGTCAGGGCGGGATCGATGTCGCGCTGCGCTGGCAGCCCAATGACACTGGCCGCGGCTGGCACCAGGGGGTGGGCCGCTATCGGGGCGACGATTTCGCCTGGTTCCGCGTTTCCAGCCTGAGGTCGGGTCCCGATCGGGTACTTGATCGGGAACAGCTGAAGGTCGTGGAGCGGCGCGGGCCGACGCTGCCGGAGAGCTACACGATGCCCAGCGGATCGGTCGTCCTTCGCTGCCGCACCGATGTCGACGAGCTCGAACTTGCGATGCGGGAGGACACCCTTACCGGGTTCCTGTCCTGGCTGGAGTCCGCCCCTCCCCGCGCCAACCCCTGGGCGTCCTAGCCGCTGCTCGCACTCACGATCCCCGGCGGTCACCGCCGGGGATCCAGAGCACGTCACCGTCCGGGTTGGCGACCCGGCACAGGATGAAAAGCAGATCAGAGAGCCGGTTGAGGTAGCGCGCGGTCAGCGCATTGGTGCGCTCGTCATCGACTGCCAGCAGGGCCCACGTGCTGCGCTCGGCCCGCCGGGTAACAACCCGGGCGGTATGCAGCAACGCTGCCGCAGGGGTGCCGCCGGGCAAGATGAACGAGTCCAGCTTCGGCAACGGGGCGTTGAACTCGTCACACCAGCCTTCCAGCCGGGTGACGTAACTCTCGTCGATCCGCAGTGGAGGGTACTGGGGATCTTTGGTGATGGGCGTGCACAGGTCGGCGCCCACGTCGAAGAGATCGTTCTGCACCTGGCTTAGCACCGTGACCAGGCGTTGCTCCAGGGATCCCAACGCCAACGCGACGCCGAGCGCGCAGTTGGCCTCGTCCACGTCGGCGTAGGCCACCAGCCGTGGGTCCGTTTTGGGCACCCGGGTGAAGTCACCCAGCCCGCTGGTTCCGTCGTCGCCGGTGCGGGTGTAGATCCTGGTGAGGTGCACAGCCATGGGTGCAGGCTACGGCGTGCACGCCCGCCTGAACGCACCCGCTAGCGTGCAGCCCCGTGAGCGAGCACTTCAGGATTCGTGGTGGTGCCCGGTTGACCGGCGAGGTGCAGGTCGTCGGCGCGAAGAACAGCGTGCTGAAGCTGATGGCCGCGGCGTTGCTGGCCGAGGGCACGACGACGCTGACGAACTGCCCGGAGATCCTGGACGTCCCGCTGATGGCCGACGTGCTGCGGGGCCTGGGCTGCGACGTCGACGTCAGTGGCTCAGAAGTGGCCATCAGCGCACCGGCTGAGCCCAAGCACGAGGCTGATTACGGATCGGTGAGCAAGCTGCGTGCCTCGGTGTGCGTACTCGGACCGCTGGTGGGCCGCTGCCGGCGGGCCAGGGTCGCGCTGCCCGGCGGTGACGCCATCGGCTCGCGCCCGCTGGACATGCACCAGAACGGCCTTCGCAAGCTGGGTGCACGCAGTGAGATCGAGCACGGTTGCGTGGTGGCCGAGGCTGAAGGGCTGCATGGGGCGCAGATCTGGTTGGACTTCCCCAGCGTGGGCGCCACCGAGAACATCCTGATGGCCGCGGTGCTCGCGGAAGGCACCACAGTCCTGGACAACGCGGCCCGTGAGCCCGAGATCGTGGACCTGTGTGTGATGTTGCAACAGATGGGTGCCCGGATAACCGGGGCAGGCACTTCCACGCTCACCATCGAGGGGGTGGACGTGCTGCGGCCCACCGACCACCGAGTGATCGGAGACCGCATCGTCGGTGCAACCTGGGCCTTCGCCGCCGCGATGACACGCGGTGATGTCACGGTGCGGGGTGTCGACCCACATCACCTGGACCTGGTGCTGGAAAAACTGCGACTGGCCGGAGCCGAGGTCGATCAGTTACCTGATCAAACGGAAATCGACGGTTTCCGGGTGGTGATGCCCGACCGGCCCACCTCGGTCGACTTCGTGACGTTGCCTTACCCAGGTTTCGCCACCGATCTGCAGCCGATGGCAATTGCCCTGTCGGCCATCTCCGAAGGCACGTCGATGATCACCGAGAATGTGTTCGAGGCCCGGTTCCGGTTCGTCGAGGAAATGATCCGATTGGGCGCCGATGCGCGCACCGATGGGCATCATGCAGTCGTCCGTGGCGTCGAGCGGCTCTCCAGCGCTCCGGTGTGGGCCTCCGACATCCGGGCCGGCGCGGGACTGGTGCTCGCCGGGATGTGCGCGGAGGGCACCACCGACGTCTGGGACGTCTTCCACATCGACCGCGGCTACCCCCGCTTCGTGGAAAACCTGGCGGCACTGGGCGCCGACATCCAACGCGTCACCGCCCCCCCAGAGCGCTAGGCGCCGCAGCCCCTGACCCGACATGGAGACATATCGGCCCTATTGGACCGGTCCAGGCCCCGATATGTCTCCATATCGGGGCGGGCGGTTAAGGGGGTGGAGGTGATGCGATGACTACGGCGAGGTCGCCGTTGGCGTAGCGGCTGCGGATGAGTTTCTTGTCGAACTTGCCCACCGAGGTCTTGGGTATGTCATCGAGGAACGACCAGCGTTCGGGCAGCTGCCAGGCCGGTACCGACGCACCGAGGTGATCCCGTAGTTCTCCAGCACTGACCTGCTCATCTTTGGCGATGACCACGGTGGCCAGTGGCCGCTCCACCCACTTGTCGTCGGGAACGGCGACCACTGCGGCCTCCGCGACCTTCGGGTGGCCCATCAGCGCGTTCTCCAGGGCCACCGAGGAGATCCACTCGCCGCCGGATTTGATCACGTCCTTGGTGCGGTCGCTGATCGTGAGGAAACCCAGCTCGTCGAGGGTGCCGACGTCGCCGGTGCGCAACCAGCCGTCGTGGAACTTGTTCGCGTCACCGTCCCCGTAGTACCGCGCAGTGACCCACGGGCCGCGGACCTGTATTTCACCGACCGACTTGCCGTCATTGGGCAGTACGACGTTGTCGTCACCAACGATGCGACCCTCGACACCGGCGACGAGCCGCCCGGCGCTGGCCCGGTAGCGCCAGCATTCGTCGCCCTGGGCGCCGACCGGCGGGGTGGCCACCGCGCCCAGCGGAGACGTCTCGGTCATCCCCCAAGCCTGGTTGACCTCGACACCCAGTTCCTCGGAGAACGCTTTCATCAACGCCAGCGGCACCGCCGAGCCGCCACAGATCACCCGGCGGATCGAGGACACATCCCCACCGTGCTCGCGCAAGTGCCGCAGCACGTCGCCCCAGATCGTCGGCACCGCGGCGGAGACCGTGGGTCGCTGCGCCTCGATCAACTGCGTGAGCGGTCCGGCTTGTAGGAAGCGGTCGGGCAGGACCAAGCTGGCGCCAGCCATCAAGGCCGCGTAGGGCAGTCCCCAGGCGTTGGCGTGAAACATCGGCACCACCGGCAGGAGCCGGTCGGCCGGGGTGAGCCCGATGGCTTCCCCGGCGCACATTGCCATCGAATGCAGGTAGGCCGAGCGGTGGCTGTAGGCCACGCCTTTGGGATCACCAGTGGTGCCGCTGGTGTAGCACATTGCGGCCGCGGAGCGTTCGTCGATGCCTGCCGGCCAATCGAACTGCTCGGGCTGGGCGGACAGCAGCTCGTGGTAGGAGTGCAACTCCTTGCCACAACCATCCAGCACGGAGGTGTCGGTGGTGCCGACGACGATGACGTGGCGGACCGTCTTCATCTCCGGTAGCGCCCGCGCCAGCAGCGCCACCAGCGAGCCGTCCACGATCACCACGTCGTCCTGTGCGTGGTTGGCGATCCAGGCCACCTGATCGGGAACCAGTCGCAGGTTCAGGGTGTGGATCACCGCGCCCATCGACGGGACGGCGAGGTAGGCCTCGAGGTGCTCCTGGTTGTTCCACTGGAAGGTGGCTACCCGCTG
>DASQVB010000414.1:0-9658 GCA_035640975.1 Pseudonocardiaceae bacterium | reverse complement strand
GTCGCCTCCTGAGGTGCACCGCGGCTGGCTGTCTCGGACATCGAGGCGGCTGGCCGCCCTGCGGGATCGTGACGTGGCCCCCGCAACACAGACACGTGGAGCGCGACGCACCTCGACGAGTGCGCTCGACACTTGTGACTCGATTGAGGGACTGACCGCACGAGCTCATCTCAGTGCCGGACTGACCCCTCGCCCACCCCCCGGTGGCTTGATCCCAAGCTCGGCCTGGCGGTGGCCGGCGGCCAGCATCGAGGTGGACTCGTTCTTCAACGGTGGCCAGCCGGGCACCTCGAAAAGATCTGTGGCTGCCCGCCGCACTTAGCGGCCGCGTCTCTTTTGACCCCGCTCACCGGCTCATCGTAGGGGTGTGCATGCCACGCACTGGTGCCCTTGCCGGCCGTCATCCGGCAACCGTCTCCTCATCGCGGGCGCGCACTCTCATAGCCACGAGTCGCTCCCGTGTGCCGTGTGCTCGTCCTGGCGTGGCAGTGTGCGGGCGACTCACCCGAGCGAGGCGAGCACTGTGAGAATCAAGACCTGTGAGCGTGACCCGGGTCAGTCGTCATCTGAAGGCCTCCCGCGCGATTGTGTACCGCGCGCTGATCGACGCGGAGCAGGTCGCGCGGTGGAAGGTGCCGACCGGCATGACCTGTCAGGTGCATACCTTCGACGGCCGTGCGGGCGGTACGTTCCGGATCTCGCTCACCTACCACGCGCCGGATCGGGTGGGGAAGACGACCGCGCACACCGACACCTATCACGGCCGTTTCGTGGCGCTGGTGCCCGACGAGCTGGTCGTGGAGGTCGACGAGTTCGAGACGGCCGATCCGGCCCTGCGCGGTGAGATGACGATCACGATCACGCTCGCCGACGCGGACGGCGGCACGAATCTTGTCGCCGTGCACGACGGGCTGCCGGCCGGCGTGTCGCTCACGGACAACGAAGCCGGGTGGCGGGAAGCGCTAGCCAGGCTCGCTGCGCTCGTCGAGACCTCCCCCGCGTAGCGGACCCGGCAGGGCTCCTCGACACCCCTGCATGCCGCCAAGCCCAGAACACGCACCCATGCTTGATATGCAGGTAATCGTAAGGCTCCTCGTTCTTGGGACACAGCGCCTCGATTACGCTGCATATCACGCATCATGCGGTCCGTCAGGCGAAGGTAATCTCCGATTTGCCACGATGCGGGCGACTATCGCGCCCCGGCCGTGGGCGGCTCAGTGAGGATACCTTCGGCGGTCTGCGCTGGCCGGCTATCCTGATTGATCGTGGACGGCTACGGACTCGGTACCGGCCGGGGACGAGATTAGCAGACCGGTCAACCGGACAGCGTAGGCATCAGGTAAGCATCGGCCCTCCATCCGGCGAAATGTCGAGATCGAGAAGGTTCTCCCGTTGGACGCCCCGGATGGTGCAGATCTTCTCGATCGACGCATCGGAATAAACCACACAGACGAGTCGCCGTCGCCGATCTAGGAGTTCTTGTTGTAGGGGTAACCGGGGGCAACTCGGGCTTAGCTGAAGGCTACTCGATCACTGTAGGGGTTTGTATCGGTGTGCCGGTGATGTCGATAGAAGCCTCCTCGGCTGCCAGCGGTGGAGCCGATGCCTCCACGCTGGTGTCGGCGCCGCACCCGGCCAGCGACACAATTGCACGCACATGCCGCGAATCATCCTCAGATGCTTGATATGCAGGTAATCGTGAGGCTCCTCGTCCTTGAGGTACAGCGCCTCGATTACCTGCATATCAAGCATTGAGGCTTATTCACAGGCCAGTTTGTAGAAGTGTAGTGCGATGACGGTTGAGATGGTCTGAGTGAACGTGCCCAGAGGGCGCCGATAGTCGGTATGCATGATTCTCCAGGTCTTGAAGTTCGCGATGACCTGTTCGATGACGTAACGGATTTTGTTGATCTGCTTGTTGAACTCTTTCTCCCAGTCCAGCAGGTCCCGGTGAACAGGTTTTCTGATGGGGGTGAGCATGTCGTTGCCGACATACCCCTTGTCGCCCATCCAGTTCTCAGGCTCACCGGCAAGGACACCGGATTCATTTAGGCAGTAGGTGTCATGGCGACTGCCGACGATCGGGTAGGAGATCCACGCGAGGTCTCCGGTGACAGTGCAGGCGACTTGCACATTCATGCCGGTGGTCTTGTGCTTGCCGGAGTACAACGTCGGGTGCGTGGCCCAGGACCAGCACGGCAGCAAGGTGCCGTCGACGATGTAGTGGTCCTGCGAGCTGAGGTCCTCGGCCACGGGCACATACGGCGCCAGCGTGGTGCCCAGCAGCGGCGTCAGGGCCGTGACGGCACGGCTGACCGTGGACTGCGACACCCCGTACGACTCGCCGATCTCGGCTTGAATCCGGTTTCTGCGCAGATACGTCAACGTGACGACCACCGACGTGAACAACCCCAGGATCGGCGGCCAGATGACCCTTTCAGACTCGGCGGCCGCCTTGTTCACAGCGTGCACACAAGTCGACAATTTCGTCTCTCGTGAAACCTGTTGTATGATACATCCCGGACGGCTCGTTTCTGAGGATTGAGTGTGGTAACCCAATTCTTTCGAGAAACGAGCCGTCCGCTACGGAGGCGCGCCGGAACGGCCGCAATTAACTACCGCGTGAATAACCCTCATTTATACGGCCCGGCAGGGCGAAGGTAATCTCCGATGACCCGCATAATGCCGATGAGAGGACGGTCGCCTTTGTTGAAGCGGAGGAGTGCGGACACGCTCGTACGGCCGCCTTGCCCCGACTGTGCGTCAGCGAAGAGCGAGGTGGTAGTTACTTCTTTACGGACACGGAGTGCTCATGCAGTTCCACCGACCGACGCTAGCGCGTGATGTCCGACCAGTAGCTGGCAAAATGGCCACGTGGAGGAACCGGTCCACACCCGACAGGTAGCGCTCGCCCAGCGCGCGCGCCCGCCGCAGCGCGTCTTCCAGCAGCGTGACGGCCTGTTCAAGGTGGGTGTCCAGCAGCGTTTCGCCGGTGCCGTATCGGGCCATGCGATCGATTGCGCCATCACCTCGTACATCCGAGGCCCACAGAGGTAGACGCCGACCGGGCCACTCAAGGTCGTTTGATGACAATGTGCACATCCTCGTCCGGCGCAGCCCAGTCGAAGTTGCCGTCCTCGTACGTTCCGCTCTAGCGGTCGGGCCCGGAATGTACGTTGGCCCCATCCCAAGCCGAGCGATGAAGGAGCGGTTCGCATGACGGTCAATCCCATCCCGGACGGCTACCCGCGCGTCATTCCCTACCTGTCGGTCGACGGCGCAGCCGACGCTATCGCGTTCTACGTCTCGGTTCTTGGCGCGACGGAGCGGATGCGCATGCCCGGACCCGACGACAAGATCGGCCACGCTGAGCTGAAGATCGATGACTCGGTCGTGATGCTCGCCGACGCGTCACCGCAGGGCGGTCCGAGTCCCCGCGAGATCGGCGGCAGCCCGGTGACTGTGATGGTTTACGTCCCTGACGTCGACGCCACCTATGCCGCGGCGATCGAGGCAGGCGCCGAATCGGTGATGAAGCCGGAGAACCAGTTTTACGGTGACCGGGCCGCCGCCTTCACCGACCCGTTCGGGCACCGCTGGCACATCGCCAGCCACGTCGAAGACGTGTCGCCCGAGGAGATGGACAAGCGGATGAAGGAAGTGATGGATGGCTGAGCTACGCACGGCGACCTCGCGGGTCGGCGCCCTTGTTGAGCTGCGTCGGTGCGCCGCTTGCGCTTCGGCTTACGCGTTACGCGTATCGGTTTCCGAAGGAGGAGTCAGATCGGCGAGACCCCAGCTGGAATGACGCGCCACACGACAGCCGCCGCATCCATCAGATACGGATGGATCCGTCCTCGGTGATCGTCCAGCCGGGGTTGTGGGCAACCTCCCATACGTACCCGTCGGGATCGGCGAAAGCACCGGAGGTCCCGCCCCATTCCGCGTGAGCCGCGGGCCGCATGATGGTCCCACCGGCGCGCTGGGCTTCGATGAGCACGGCTTCGACTTCCTCGGGGGTCCGCACGTTATGGGCAAGCTCGACGCCCGGCGCGCCGTGACCACCTAGCGCGGTCCATAACCCGAAGACGATCCCACCGGACTGGAAGAAACACACCTCGTCGTCCGGTTGTTGAGCACCGCTCCAGCCCAGCGCCTCGTAAAAGGACCGGGCCCGGGACAAGTCCGTGACGCCGAGCGTCACGAGACTGATTCGCTGCTCCACCGTCGGGATCATGCCAGCCCAAAAGGGGGGCTGGCAGCGTGTCGAGGATTCCGGTGCCGTGCATGTCTCACCTCATTTCCAGCCCAGAGCATCCTCCACGGCGCTGGTCTCAACTACCTCGATCTCGTGTCCGTCGACAACGAGGACATGGCGTCGTCGGCTGGGATCGCGCGCACGCGCTCGCGGATCGCATCTGCGGCTGTCGAGGCTGCCCGGTCCAGTTCGTGCGCAGGACTAGCTCAGCTACTGTCTTCGCAGCCGCGCGACGATTCGGCGCTCCAGCCATATAGCGATCCTCCCCAGCCTGACCCGCATCACCGCAGCAGGCTCACGAGTCCGATCAGCGATCCACCAGCGGAAAACCACCGCGAGCGCATCGCGCGCGGGAGTAACGCACGCTTCTGCCGATGTGCGGACGTTTGTCGGTCCTGCATGCGATGCGCTGGCGTGAATGGAACCGGTGTCGGTAGACCTGGTGGCGTATCGACCGAGACATGTCGCCGAGCCTGGACGTCAACACAACATGCAGCGCGAAGGTCGGCGACGCCAGGCGCCAACGAGCTCCAGGTGCGTCCCGCATAGGCCGGACACTCGACGAGGGCAACGACTCATCAACCCAGCCTGTGATCTTGTTCTCCACCAACGCAACAGTCCGTCGCAGGTCACCGCCGTGGATGACCTGTTCGGCATCCACAGCCTACGTGACGTATCCACTTGCCACGGTGGCGATCACCGCTTAACAATCGTTCTGCTGAAGGATGGACGGATCCGGGACGCGCAGCGGCCTGGGACGCTTGGGGGGCGGCCCACTCCGTAGGAGGCCCCGTGAGGCGGCCGAGTCGGGGGTCAACCGCGTCACGGGGCAACGATCTCATCGCAGTGAGTGACAGCACTGTTACACACCGCTACCGAAGATCTGTGCTGGTGTCCCGCATCAGCCGTCCGGCGCGCTCGCGGAGTGAAGCGGCAGCGAGCGCACAGCCGGATGCAGCGGCGGCGCGTCCGGGTCGTGTCGGTCCTGGGGTTCGATGCGCTTTACGATGCGTCCCCCGGCCCGTCTGGTGCTGCGACCCCTCTCGCCGCCAGACGGGTCCCGCGTTGATCGGCTGCCTTTAAACCTGTCAGCCGACAGCGCCACACCGGCCGCCGAATGCGCCTTCGCCGATGGTTAGATGATCTAGCGTTTTAACGGAGGCAGGGCGTCCGGTCGGGTAGACGACGCGCGACTGATGACCACACCCCAGCGGTGGTGTCGCAGCACGGTACGGGCACGGGGATTTGTTGCTGCCGCGGCGGGTGGTGGGTTAGTTCTGGGTCGTTGGACAAGGGTCGGGCCCGACCGGAAGAATTTCCCAGTTGGACCCGACCTGCACCAACTGACTTGCCTAAACTCCCACCACGAAGTCAGGCGCGGCTAAGTTTGATGGGGGATGTTTACTGCCGCTCGCGGATCATGCATCAGGCCGTGAGCCGACGCGTCTGTCAACACCTTCACCGCGTCAGTGGTGAGCCATCAGCCACCATGCGACGAGCAGTCCGCCTGAGTTCGTCGCGAGGTGTACCAGTGCCGGAGTGAGCAAACCGCGGCCAACGTGCCGGCACCAGTGCAGCACGACGCCGGCACCCGCCGCGGCCAGCATCGCTAGTACCGAAACCACGGCGAGCGGCAGACCCCCGAAGGCCGCCTGCACCATGGCATTCTGACCGAGCGCCAGCGAAGGCAGCGCGTGCCATAACCCAAACAGCACCGCAGCAGCCAGCACGGCTTTCCACCGCCAAAGCTCGCCACCGCCGAACAGCGCGGGCAACACGCCTCGAAAGGCAACCTCTTCGACAACTACCGTGCCGAACGGAATGCGCACCAGTACCAGCCACAGCAGCTCACGCAGTCCCGGCGCGCCCATCCGACCGTCGTAGAAGACGGTCCGCAGCGCAGGCACCGCCAGCGCGGTGGCGAAGACCAGGGCTACCAGTCCCACCCCGAGCAGGCCGACGACGGCGGCCCGCGGCAAATACCGCCGGTCCAGTCCGATCGCGCTCGACCTCAGGCCCGACCAGTATGCGAGCATGATCAGCAAGGCTGCAGTGACTGTTCCACACACGGGATATGCCCAGTCCGGCAGTACCCGGTTGGCCAGTGTGGTAGCCACCGCCAGCAGCAGCACCGCCGCGACGATCGCCGGGACACGCCGCTTTTGCTCGAAGATGTCTGTCCGTCGTGGGAGGGCCCCGGTTGTGCTCATGCCATGCCAGTATGCGCTGGCGGGAGAGAATCCGGCTGTGACCGCGAACGAAGGCACCACCCGAAGTCCTACGTAGACTGCTTGCGCGCCGTCAGCCTGCTCGTCGTGGTGCTCGGGCACTGGGCATTCACCATCCTCAGGTGATCTCCTGACGGCCCGCACGCCACGAGCGGCTCCGGGCAGGCCGGGTCGTGCCTTGATCGCTTCCTTGTTGTTAGGTTGGAATTCACTCGTCATAGATCGAGATCTGCTATCCGCGGGTTGGGTTTCCTGGTGAGCCGACCCCTCGAGATTGTGGACGGGTCCAGCTAGGGACCCTCGTCGCCGGGTGCGCGCCTCCGCTCGTAGGCCGCCTCGTATGCCAGGGGACCGGAGAGATCGACCAGCGCGTTGGCGTACGCGAGAGCCTTCAGCACGGGTTGTGCGCCGGCACCATGCGCGATGGTGAGCCAGGCCCTTAACTGAGCCATCGGACGCCGCGCGGGGATTGGCTACCGGCGTGTTGCTCAGACCCATGCTCGACCCATGGTTACCCGGTGCTGGGTCGCAGCTGGTGTCTGCACATTACCGTGGGTCGGCGAAACTGCCGGGGTTGTGGGGCGTGGCGCGCCACTGGGGTGAGCGCTGCGGGCTGGCCTGTGACAGGGCGCGTCGCACGCCGTCGGTGTCGAGGTCGGTGGTGTAGACGGGGGTGCCGGGCTGCTGGCGCCAGGACTGGTCCAGGCTTCCGGCGTCGACGGCGTCGAATCCCAGTTCGTCGATCAGTTGCATGACCACTGCCTTGGCACCATCGTCGTCACCGGCTACCGGCAGCGCGATGCGTCCGGGCGTACCTGCCGGGCGGCCGTTGTCGCGCAGGTGATCCGCGTAGATGTTGTTGAACGCCTTGATCACTGGTCGATCCAGCTGCTGTTGCACCCAGCGGCTTTCGACCATGCCGTCCTCAATGGCGTCGATGCGGCCATCGCGCTGCTGGGGGTAGTAGTTGCCGGTGTCCACGACGATGACGACGTCGCCGGCGTCGGCGAATAGATCATCGGGCAGGTCGGGAACGTTTTTCTCCGGGATGGTGACGACGACGAGGTCCTTGTCGCGTGCTGCGTCGGTCACTGAAACCGCGGTGGCGCCGGTCTCGGTGGTCAGCTCGCGCAGCGTTTCAGGGCCGCGCGAGTTCGCTACGGAAACCTCGTGCCCGAGCGCTGCCAGACGCCGCGTCAGGGTGCCGCCGATGTTGCCTGCACCGATGATGCCGATCTTCATGTGCGCTCCTGGCTTGTGGTGATACCCAATCCCTCAGCAGACACGTGCCCGGACCAGCTCGGCGCAAACGTTGTCGCCGCGGGCTGTGGCAACGTGCGGCGCCAAAACATCCGCACATGCCGCTGAGCGCGGGATGCTCGCGCAGGCTGTACGCGGCCGTCCAGATGGGACAACTAGCAAGGGGTCTTATTGCCCAGACTTCTCTGGTTGGTACGTACAGGCGCTGGATGCTGGCGGTGGCCCATCGCGCTTGTGTAGCCGTTGACGACTACGGAGCCGATATCGAGGTCGCGCATGGACTAGATGGCGACCGAGGCGAACGTCTAATTGATCTGTATGGGCCACCTTGGCCAGCTGAGCCCTCCCGACCCAGGGCCCACCAGCTGTACTCACGTCGCATGCTAGCGCGACTCGCGGCATGTGCGGACATTGCAGCCGGCGATTAGGCCTGCATGACTATGCGGTGGCCTGGCAGCCGCTGAGGACACGCTGATCTAGCCGCCCGCTTCCGATCGTGCGGCTCCGCCCGGATGACCCTCAGCGCCAGCCCGCTGTCGCCGATGTTTGGTTGGCTAGCCAGTCATCGGCCAGATGCAGATAAATCCGGGTGGACTCAATCGAGGTGTGCCCGGCCTGGGCCTGCACCGCTTCCAGCGCCATGCCCCCTCCCGCAACCGGGTCAGGCAGGTGTGCCGCAGCTGGTTGCAGGTGCCGGTGCGCAGTCGCGCACGGCGCCGTGCACCGGCAAGCACTTCATCCAGGCCGGCGGCGGTCAGTGGTGATCCACGGCGGGCCCCCTTGAGCACGACGAACACCTTCTCGGTGGTGGTATCGGTGGGCCGTTCGGCATCGAGGTAGGCGGCAACTGAGTCGAAGAACCGGGACGAGACAGGGATCAGTCGCTGATGCCCGCCCTTGCCCTGGGCGATGAACACCTGCCGTGCACCGACCCGCAGGTCTTCGCACCCCAGACCCAGAACCTCACAACGCCGCAATCCACCGAGCACCATCGCCAGCACCATCGCCCGGTCCCGATGCGTACGCAACGCCACCAGCAGCTGGTCGACCTCGGCGGGGGCCAAGATCTGCGGCAAGGTCCGCGGCGTGCGCACCAGCGGCACCCCTTGCTCCCGACGCTGACGTTCCCGCCGCGTCGGCAACCCCCGAGGTACCGGATTGACGCGACATCACCCCGAGCGAGCAAGTAAGTAAACAGCCCCGACACGCTGGACAAGCGACGGCGCACCGTCCGCGCCGACAACTCCAGCCCTCGGCAACCACACCCAACCCGCGCCCGTCCGAACCGGTGCGCTGCGCGGTGATGAACCCCAGCACATCCGCGCTGGCCATCGCCACCGGCGGCCTGCTCACCACCCGAAGAACACCACGAGGTCATAGGCAGTCGCCAACACCGTGTTAGGCCTGGCCCGCGCCGCCACGAACTGCAAATAGTCACCTAGCACCGGCACGCCCAAGCACACCAGCACCTCACCACACGAGTTGTCGAACAACTCAGACACGGATTAACAGCGGCCATGCGGAACCTTCCGTCTCCACGGACGGCAGGTCCCGCAGATCCGCCGGAATGCCCGTGAAGATCACCCGCATAGCAAGCAGAAGCGTGCGTTCCGGTCAGGTCGCCGCACGTCGGCCTGCTCGGCCATGGCGTCCGCGAGGACCGCGTCCGTGTCTGGCACCGGCACTCGTACGGGTAGTCTGCTTGTTGGGACATTCGGTTGCACACAACAGCGCGGTGTCACGCGTTCTCGGGCTGGAGGTTCCCGGGGTCTCGCTATCAGGGGGCATGACATGCGTTATCGCCAGTTAGGTGAGTCCGGTCTCACGGTGTCGGTGATCGGCCTTGGAGGAAACAACTTCGGCAGTCGTATCGGTCTGGATGAAACGCGCGGTGTGGTCGATGCTGCCATCG
>DASQVB010000413.1:0-6731 GCA_035640975.1 Pseudonocardiaceae bacterium | reverse complement strand
GGTGGTGGTCACTTGGCAGTCGTCATCGACCCGGACTCCCCAGCCATCCCCGAGCTGTGCATCGTGTCGCTTAAGGCGTCCTTCGATTTGCACCACACCGTTGCCGAAGCTTTCCACGCCTGCGCCAACACTGGCATCGAGCCATGACGCGCCATCTAAATGTGACAGCCACGGCCCTTGCTGAGCCTGTGCTACCTGAGCGGTGTGCTCCAACGCTGCGCTTTTTTGGCCTATGGGCTTCGGCGTGTTGGGTTCTCAGCGGCCGCGATGAGCGCTTGTCCGATCTCCACGGCCTGCGTCGGGGTCATGATCGCGCCCGTCTCCGGGGTGGCGTGAAACAGTAGCTCGATTTGGTCGTTGAGGCGGCGCACGAGCAGGGTGCACCGGCCCCCGCCGTACTCGGAGGGTCGCTGCGCGTCGATCGCGTGGCGGTGACTTTCGTGGGTGGTCACCGAAGGATCCAGCGAGCGCAGGTCGGGCACATCTGGCCAGATGGGTTTTGGTGTAAGACGGTGGCCATCAGCAGCTGGTGCCCACAGCGAGCGATCCCTACCCCGTAAGGATGGCCGGCGTGTTCGTCGACGGGGTGTGCGTGCCAGTCCGGCGAGGCCAGTGCCCACCTCGCCGGGAGGTTCACCGAACGTCCGAGGGCCGATACGCAGCGGGCGTCCAGGACAGGTGATAAGCGCCACCACGAGGAGGGCTGACCCCGATACGACGCCGAGCGTCGACCATGGGTAATGATAACCGGCACCGACTGTGACTGAGCAATAGCCGAAGGTGTTGCCGTCTGCTCAATGCCCCCAAATGGCCTACACGGGCAGGCCGCCCGATACGCTGTCCGGCCCAGCCGCACCGACCGCGTCGTTGCTCTGTGGAACCCCGCGCCTGCTGGCCCTTCGCCGCTCGCGGCCCCGGCGATGCCCTGTTGGATGAGGTGACAAAACCTGCGACAAGCCGAGTAACGTTGCGCTGAAACGACGTGACCGAGAGTTAGATGTGGGTCATGTTGCAGCAGGTTCGAGCGCGCGAGGTCGAGGTTGAGTCCCGTCATATCGCGACCGACGACAGGCACATCCTGGACGAATGGTCGGCGGTCGCGCGCGCTGGCGGCACGGCGCTGGTGGCAGCGATGGCCACTAATGGATGGCAGGCCACTCGATCTGGCATAGCGGGGTTGTTCAACTACCGAGGACCGGCCATACAAGCCGCTATCGAGCTCCAACTTGACGCCCATGCCGCCCTGGTGTCGCGAACCGGAAATCCCGACGAGGTCCGGGAGGTTCTGGCTGCGGTGTGGCGGTTGGAATTAACTGCGCTGCTGCGCCACCACCCAGAAGCCAAGGACCCAGTGCGGACCCTGGTCGTGCAGGTGTGGGAAGCGCTGCCCACCCCACACCAGACCTGGATGCGAACCAACATCGCTCACAACCAGGCCGCCCAGTACACCGCTGAGCCGTCGTGCGGACAAACACGAGATGATCATCGAGTGGCGGGTGTTGCGTAGCGAACACTTCCCGGGGTTTCTGCGGTGTCGTCAACAGCTTCGCTACTGTGCACTAGTCACCGGCGTCGGGACCGGCACTGAACCACGAAAACTGGGTTTCTGCTAGCGCCGCGAGACGAGGTTCGGTGCGCTTTACCTGTCGCACTCCGCCTCCTCCTTCGGTGTGAGCACTGCGATCCTTTGCCACCGCGCCCCGGGCTGCTGGGTTGCAGTCGGCTGCGGACCTCGGGGGGCTGCTGGCGGCGTGTCTGGGCGCTTGCCGCGTATGGGCTTCTGGGGGCAGGGCCGCTCGCGGTCCCCACGCTGTGGCCGCCGATTGCCCGTCGACTGCTGGCAGACCCGCAGGGTATGTCCACACCCGACGTTGGTGGTTCGGGGCAAGGCCATCTACGACACCCGGTGGCCCAAACACCGTCGCCGGAACCGGCGTGTCGGGAAGCAGGCGGTGTTGCCGTGGTTACTAGCCGGTTGCAGGTCGGCCCCAACGGCCGGGACATCAGCGTTGATGCGCTCGCCGCGCACTTGGTCATAAATCGGCGTTTGCCCCATGCGGCCACACCGTAGGGGTGCGTCTGCGGGGGCGAGCATCAACATGGTGTGTACACACTGGGGATGGGTACGGGGATAAGGACCTCGATGGGCCCACTCGACTACCACCAGCCGTGGTGCCCTCGCTGATGTACCGGATGCCGGCTAAGACACCATCACCCGACATTGGCAGGCAGCCACCGTCAATGACCAAAGGCTTTGGTCGTTGTTTTCCCAGCAGGGCGACATCAGCAAATGCGCGTCACCCGGGTGGCTGGTCACCTTGGGCATGGTATGGGTGGGATCGTGCAGGCGGCTGAGTGCCCACTCCTCACCCGAGGTCGCAGGTTCGGGCTACAGAATAATGGCTTCCGTGTCCCTGGACCATTTGCATGGGTCGTGTGGAACCGCAGGTGGAGGTGAAGCCGACGAGGAGACTTGAGTCCTACCCTACAGTTGCCATTGCGGTGGCGAGGCGGGCGGCTCGCATCTGGGTTCGGCCTGGTGGTGGAAGCTGGATCGTCATCGGGCGTTGTTCAGCCCGGGGAATGTGCAGGGACGGTGGCGCCGGGTAGGTGCTGGCGGGAGCGTGGGGATGCTGGGGGGGTAGCAGGTCGAGTAATGCCCGCAGTGCCCACTGCGGCGGGCCTTCATACGCCCACACCACGACCTCGGGGGCGAACACGTCGACCCACCCGTGTTCGGGTGCGGGAATCCTGGCCGTGGTGACGTGGTCGAAACACCGGATGGTGAGGAGATCGACGTAGTGCTCCCATTGGTAGGAGGCGACCAGCGCCCGTGGCGCGGCTCTGGGTCCGCAGCAGTACACGACGAACCCATCGGCGACCACGTCGAGCAGCAGCTGCTCCACCTCCGACGGTAAACACACCTTGCTGCCGGAGCGCTGCACGGGTAACCGAGGCGACCTCACCGAGCGTCCACCGGGTGACATGCCGCGTACTGGCGAGCCCATCCGGCCATCCGAGAATGGCGCCTGATCGTGCGTGGTGATAGTCGCGCTAGTGCGCGGAAACCCACGAGCAACCTCCCTTGCTCTGGGGCTCATTGGTACTTCGTTGCGAGTACCGTTTCAGACCCACGCATGCTGATGCAAGAGCGGATGCACGAGCAGCAATATCTCTTTGGACGTCGTGTACCGATGCACGAGCACGACAGATGCAATATGCCTGATAGCGCACATATGCTCGACTGTTGCTGTTCGGGTGGCTGCCCGTTCTGGTTGGCATGCTGGCTTGACCAGAGTCGATTGGAGAGGCGGAAATGTTCCTGATCGACGAACTCGCCCTAGGGCAGCGCAAAACGTGGCAGCTCCTTGTCAGCCAGCTCGCCCCGTGTTGGTCGTATCACTGAGCAGCCGCCGTTGCGGGGCGGCGTTGAAACGCAGCTGCGGGAGCAGCTAGTGCCGGGTAGACGCCTGCGACCGCGGGGAAGAGGGGCCCGAGAACGTCCTCGTCCTCAGTACGTATCACCTGACCCCTGGTAGTCGCTGGCCACGTCGTCTTCTCCTGCCTCCTGGTCGGCCTCGGCTGCTGGCTCATCGGGTGAAGACTCAGGATCCAGCTCGGTGTCCTGTGGGGTGTCTTGTGGCTCAGTCATCGCCAGATCCTTCCACGCCCTGTCCGCCATCACCGAGGCTTCGGCGTCACCCACCGACGATCTAGCGTGCGCTGGATTCCGACACCGAGGACCGTGACGCCGTCACAGCGTCGGCCTGACCACACACCGGTGGGACCCGAGGAGAGGCATGGGACGGGCTCCATTCGCCTCATAACCCAGAGGCCGCCCGATCAGGACGCCAGGATGCCGCGCCAAGAGTTGCCACCGGGCGCAGCCTTTCAGACTGGCACTTACATGATCATCGTCAGCGAACCGTCAGCGGACGTGACGCAAACCAGTACGCACGGGCCGATACACACAGGCACATCGCCGCAGCTTAACGGCAGACAACGACACTCCCAGGTACGAGGACGCACGGTGAATCAGCGTTCACACAGAGGTGCTCGAAGGGATCTCCGTTCTCCGTGCACGTCCCGGGATTGTCCTACGCTGTCTCGCCACCACCATTGATGACGCCGCTGCCCTTGATGACATTGTCAATGTGACGCAGAAAGTCGGTCGGCTGTGTGGAAACGGGAGTGAAGCAGGTCGAGCCCACGGACCAGTCCCGCGCCAGGGCGGGCGGGAGCGATCTGTTTCTGGGTGACACCGTAGGGCGTCTGTAGGGAGGCGTGCACAGAGCGTGTTCAAAGTGGAGACGCTGTGTGGATGGAGTGGAAGTGGTGAGGAATCCGGTAACTTCCTTGGTTACTTTGGTGGCGGCGTAACGACGCGCGGGGTGAGTAGCGGCTCTATCATGGTGTCGACCGGTTCCTGTAGCCCGCTGACCTGGTGGCACTGTCAGCAGGTCAGCCGGTTCGGGGGTCTGGCCGGCACAACGATGCTGGTTTGGCTTTATAGATCGATCCAGAGGGGGCCTGGATGAACGTTCGCTGGGGGTTTTCCAATGCGGTCTTGCTGGCCCTTCTGGTGGTCGTGATGGTAGCTGTTGGTGTGCTGGCCGTCCTGGTGGTACGCCAACACCAAGACCAGGCCACAGATAATGCCCAGGTTCATGTGCAGACCGCTCCCGCAGCGGGCGCCGCGGCAAGGGCAAACACGCCTGATCCAGCTAACGTATTGCCCAAGCCTGACGCACCTTCTCCCGCCGACACCGGGGAAACTGCTCCCGTGGAGGCACCGGCCAAGGACCAGACGTCAGATTCTGCTGACCGGCCGGTCAGGTCCGACAAGCCTTCCCGTGAGGTGACCGGGGAAACTGCTCCCGTGGAGGCACCGGCCAAGGACCAGACGTCAGATTCTCAGCACCGTGACCCGGCCCGAGCGGCAGGTTGAGAGTCCTGCCCTCTCATCCGGCGCAGTCTCAAGCTCGGGCTCGTCTGCACTCCCACTTCAAGATCATGCCGTCTCCATGCCGTGAGACGTCGGCGGTGCGTGACGATCGCTGGCAGCACTGAGCACTATCCGTACAGGTTATCGCCGGTGTGCTCGGTTAATGCCAAGGCCGGTGACGCTCGGCGGTTTGAAGGGTGCGTTTTGATGCCGCTAGCCGATCGAAGACGTGCGCACCGACCGCGGCTGTGCCGCCCAGCTAGCGACGGCCAGGCATCACGTCAAAGAGAAGCGCGCGCTCGGTCCCATACACGACGACGCTCTCGACCGAGCTCTCGCCTCGGTTTGCCGCTAGTACGGCAGCCGCAGTGTGTGATCCTGGGCGGCGTGTCGTGATCATGGATGCGGCCACCGCGTGATCAACTTCAAGGTGTGTTGGAACTCGAAGAAGACGCGGTGGCCGCGGCATGGACTGTAGTTGATGATCGCCTCGCACGGTGGCAGGCCGCGTTTGATGATGCGTTCGCGCTGGTAGCGGGCCGTTTCGCGCAGGCGGACTCGCGTCGTCGCGCCCGGATGTACCTGGTGGGACTGCTCTGCGGGGCGGAGCGGAAGAACTCGTGGACCCTGGCCGAACAGGCCGGTGACCTGACCCCCGATGGGATGCAGCGGTTGCTGAACTTCTACCGCTGAGACGCCGACACTGTCCGCGATGACCTTCGTAGCTATGTACTGGACTCCCTCGGTGACCCCAGCGGGGTCGCGGTGGCCGATGAGACCGGCTTTTTGAAGAAGGGCACCAAATCCGCAGGAGTCCAACGCCAATATTCCGGCACCGCCGGCAGGATCGAGAACTGTCAACTCGGCGTGTTCCTGACCTACGTGTCGACCAGGGGTCGGGCGTTGATCGACCGTGAGCTCTACCTGCCAGTGTCGTGAACTGATGACTGAGAACGTTGTGGGGAAGCCGGAATCGGTGCCGAAGTCGAGTTCGCAACCAAGCCCGTGCTGGCCCAGCACATGCTCCAACGGCTGCTGGACTCCCGGGCCGAGGTGGGCTGGTTCACCGCTGACGAGGCATACGGGGACAATCCTGGATTGCGGGCGTGGTTGGAAGACAAGGACCTCAACTACGTCATGGCTGTCTCATGCGACGCCCGATTCACCACCCCAACCGGCCCCGCACGAGCCGACGACCTCGCCGCCGCCGCGCCCCGCAAGGGCTGGCAACGCCTCTGTGCCGGGCAGGGCAGCAAGGGCCACCGCCTGTATGACTGGCTACTGCTGGATCCCGGCGCCGATAAACACCTGCTGCTGGTGCGCCGCTCGATCAGCAAACCCGACGAGCTGGCCTACTACCTCTGTCACACCCGCCATCCCGTCCCTCTGGCTGAGCTCATCCGGGTCGCCGGGAGTCGTTGGGGTGTCGAGGAACATTTCAGTTCGCCAAGAACGAGACCGGCCTGGACCACTACCAAGTTCGCCGCTACGACGCCTGGTACCGGCACATCACGCTGTCCATGCTCGCGGCTGCGTTCCTCGCCGTCACCGCCCACGCTGAACGGGTTCGTGACCAAAAAGGGGCATCAAAGCCGAGGTCGAGTACCTGATTCCACTGTCCTGCAACGAAATCAGGCGTCTATGGGCCACGCTGACCCGCCACACGCACTCTCAGACACACGCCGATCACTGGTCAGACTGGCGACGACGCCACCAAACCCGCGCCCGTCCTAACCACTACCAGCGACAACGCATCAAACATCCCAGCCTGCGGCTGTAGTACTAG
>DASQVB010000412.1:0-3319 GCA_035640975.1 Pseudonocardiaceae bacterium | reverse complement strand
GGTCAGCTGTCGATGGGACAGGCGTCGAGCTCGGCCGCCCACCGCCAGCGGGTGAAAGATCCGCTGGTGGACGTCCGCGCTGCGAGGGATCGGTAACGTTCAGTTACTCATAGGCGATGAGACAACTGATTGATCACGCCGTCGCGCGGTAGGGAAGCCGTGATACGCCTCAGAGTCACCGACTGGCCCCTGATCGGGTCGGCATTCCGTACCGTGCTGTCCTGCGTGTTGCTCGCGTCGCTGCTGTTCGCGGAAGAACTCGTCGCCGCTGCGGCGTCAGATGACTACGGCCAATACTCGATGATGAATCAGCGCCATGCCGGGGTGTTCTACTCCGGCGGCATCCCCGCGGGGCAGTGGGCGTGGACACCGCTGGGTAATGAGTCGGAGGTGTCGTGGGGTAACCCAACGAGGTGGCCACCGGCCAATGCAGAGCGCTTCATCCGCTCTGGAAACTGGGTGTTGCTTGACGGATGGCGCGACCATGGCACTTACTACGTGCAGCGGGTTCACCGAGAACTGATCGGTGACGGATCATGCCAGAACTTGGTGCCGGTACCGTCGGATGGAGGCCGTCAGCACTACGTGCAGTGGGCCATCCCACCACAGGCGTACTGCCTTCAGGCCTGGGGCACGATTACTGAGCAGCACACCGGCAAGATCATGGACTTCTTCCATACCCAGGTGTGGTCGCCACCCAGCAGCTGCAGCAACACCTATCTTGGTAGGCGAACCTGTATCCGCCAATGGGAATCGTGGTCGGATAACAAAGATGCTCCCGGTGCGCCGATCACCCGTAAGCTCGAACGCAGTGTGTCACTGGCCCGCGGTGTCGGGATGGGCTTCGTGATCGAGCAGTGGCACCCGCATTATTGGCATGCCGAGCTGCATTCTGAGTGGGCCTGGTAACGCTGATCACGTGCCTTGAACCGGTGGCAGCGGACCGACGCGGCCAGGAAGTTGCCGGCTGACCCTCCGCCTGCGTGCTTGCCCGTAGCGTTCGTGTGCCGCCTGCTTGCTGACGCCAAGCGAGTGACCGATCTCAGTCCACGGCGCGCCGCGGGTCCGGGCCAGCCGCACCAGCCTGGCGCGCCACCGGTCCACCACCCGAGCAAGCGTCTCCACCGCAGTCAAGGCCTCGAGTACCGGTTCCGCCGGGCACCAATCCTTACTGGGCTGCTCGGTGCTCACAGCGGTGGGCCGCTCGGTGCTCACCACGGCGGCAGGGGGCCGCTGGCTGGCTGCGGCGTCCGGCGGGAGGTATCGCCCAAAGCGCTCAGCGGCGTGCAGTGCCTCGTAGGTCTGCCATGGCAACGGCGTCGATCGAGGCGGCGCGCGTCTGGTGCGCCGGGCCGCGGGAACGGGTTCACTCGGGTCGTTGGAAGACTCATCCTGAGAAGGAAGCTTCAGATATATCCGGGTGGTGGTTCCCCTCGAGCAGGTGTGCTGCTGGACCAGGTCCGAGAGGTAGTGGGCCAACATGAGACCACGGCTGTGTGATTGACTCGGATCAGCCGGGTTACTACTGATGAGCGGGTCGACGATGTGTTCGGCGTTTCGGACTTCGCACACGAGGTAGCCCAGCTCAGCCCAGATGTGCAGCGTGCAAGTCGCCCCGCCATGGGCAAGACTGCTCGCCGTCAGCTCACCGACGATCAGCTTGAGTTCCGCATGATCACCATCCAGGCCGAGGCGAGCGGCGTGGTCGCTGGCGAACTGGCGGACGAGCGCCTGGTTGGTGGCGTCGAAGACGATGCTGGACGCCACCGCTGGCGGTGCAGCCTGGTTGTGGTCGGCGCTGATGCGTTCCGGCGGGTAGCTGGTGCTGGCTCGCTCACCGTTGGCATCAATCAGCAGTGGATGACCAGCTTCGGCATCGGCGAGGGTCTGCGGGCCTAGACGGTCGGCGTCATAGGGGCACAGGATAGTGACGGATCGCCCGGCGAAAGCAAGATCGATCAACGCCTCGTGCTGGACACACGCCGGGTATTCCATTGCCGCATGGGCGGACCACGGGGGTTCGGCGATAATCCGGACTCGCCCGCCGGGGTGGGCGTCGGCGAAGGCACGCAGCACACCGGGAATGATCCGTCCCTGATTTCGGCCGGCACGAATCATGTCAAGCAGGCGCACCCGCCCAGCGTCGGCGCCCAACTCAGTGAGGATGAGCCGTAGGTTCGGACCTGACACGGCGACAGCGACGGGTTCGCCGGCGATCAACCCGTCGCGAATGAAGGGCACCGTGCCTTTGAGGTACTCCGCGGTGCCGCGGTAGAACAACGCCGGGTGTACGAACTCGTCAGCGGAGCGAGAACGGACCACACTCACCACCTCGTCTCGATGCGTCCAGCAACGTATGCCCGCCGACGCATCGGCAGGCATCATCACCGCGCCTCGCCCCACTGCCCAGAGTAGGTAGTAAACCGGTCAGTTACAACCCGATTCGGTATGCTCACACTAAGTTGCGGTCAAGTACCCCACCAAATGCGGTGCACAGGGCGGTCCCAACGAAGTCGGCACATCTGTGTGGGAGAGAAACCCGCCGGTCGCTGCGGCCCCGAGCCCACGGTGGGACACGCTGCCCGCACAATGTTTCATCCCAGGCTTCCCATCCCAGTTAGCAGCGAAGGAGACATCCATGACGGCGATCGAGAACCTGATGGGCCGCAACGCACAGCGCGCGGGTCCCGGACCCGGCACGATGGCGGCCCGGCCTGGCTTGCGCGTCGCTGTGGTGGCCTGTATGGACGCCCGAATCGATCCGGTTGCGCTACTCGACCTGCAGCCGGGTGAGGCACACGTGATTCGCAACGCAGGCGGCGTCGTCACCGAGGACGTCATTCGCTCACTGGCAGTCAGCCAGCGAAAGCTCGGCACCACCGAAGTGATGTTGCTGCACCACACCAAGTGTGGAATGGCGACGTTCACCGACGAGGACTTCTGGTCCGAGCTTCAGGAGGCCACCGGCCTGCGGCCCAGTTGGGCCGTCGAGACGTTTCGCGACACCGAATCCGACGTGCGGCAGTCGGTGGAACGGGTCCGGCGTAGCCCGTTCCTGGCGAATACCACCGCGGTGCGTGGCTTTGTGATCGATGTCGAGACCGGTGACCTTGCCGAGGTACCGGCGGCATCACATCCGTGAACACAACTCCATGAACTCAACACGGCTGATTGCGTGGTTTGATGCGCACGCGCGTGAACTTCCCTGGCGCCGGTCCGGCACTACGCCCTGGGGTGTGCTGGTCAGCGAAGTCATGCTGCAGCAAACTCCGGTGCATCGGGTCGCCGGAGTGTGGAGCGAGTGGATGGTGCGCTGGCC
>DASQVB010000411.1:0-3041 GCA_035640975.1 Pseudonocardiaceae bacterium | reverse complement strand
GTGTGCTCGGACCGCTCCGGGCCGGGCTCGATACCGAGCGCTCGCAGCAGCTCGGCTGCCGGCCGCGCCGGGTCTCCGGCCTCGCCGAGGACGGGGTGCAGACCCTTCGCAGCCAGATGATGGAACACCAGGTTGACGACGCTCCACGGGTTGAATGTTTCGGCTGCGGCCGGATCGGGCTCGCTCATCGAGGCCGCCTCATCTCCGTGCCACCTCACCCTTTCGCCCACACCCGCCGACGGAGCCGGCACATCGGACACCGCCAGCGCAGCAGGCACGTCGAACACCTGCCGGGTACTCCGGTGTCTTGGATCACACACCCCGGTACGAGTGTGGCCAGTCTCAACATGAGACATTGAAGTGTTTGAGCAATACCTACAGGTCGTCCGGGCGGTAGGATTGGCCGAGTTGCCGACGACGGTATGGCGCCGCCACCGCGGATCATCGGGGCTCCGAAGGGGCGACTTGTGGTCGAAGTCCACCCGCTAGGCGACCGACGGGGAGCCGCAACCCGCGACCCGCCGGGCGCTAGCCCGCTCCTGGCCAGTGCGCGGGAACATTTTTTGACCGCAGAGCCCGTGAAGCCCGGCGTCGTGCGCGACAGTATTTTGGCGTCCTGGATCCGGTCCCG
Source organism: Pseudonocardiaceae bacterium (assembly GCA_035640975.1). Lineage (GTDB taxonomy): Bacteria > Actinomycetota > Actinomycetes > Mycobacteriales > Pseudonocardiaceae. The sequence goes on along the minus strand of DASQVB010000411.1, from coordinate 2,410 downwards.
CGACTGGCGAGTGCCCGCAGATCATTTCGACTTGCCTTACGATCCCAACCCGAACCGGGACAGCCGGTTCACGTACAGCGCCAGTAACGTCATCAGTGATCTGGCAGATCAGCTCGCCGGCGAACCGGTGTGCATCGTTTTGACCGACGCCCAAGGCGTCGTGTTAGACAGGCGCACCGGCGACCCCGCCCTGCGCGCACATCTTGACCGGGTCAAGCTGAACATCGGGTTCAGCTACTCCGAGCAGCACGTCGGAACGAACGGGATCGGCACCGCGCTGGAGGGACGTGGCCCGGCCCAAGTCTTCGGGCACGAGCACTATGTCGAGCACCTGGAGGATCTGGCCTGCGCCGGCGCGCCCATCCACCATCCAGTGACTGGCAAGCTGGTCGGCGTCATCGACCTGACCTGCTGGCGAGCCGACGCCAACCCCTTGATGGTGGCCGCCGCGGCGACGGCCGCGAAGCGGATCGAAGAGGCTCTGTTCGAGCACTCGGGCCGCCACGAGCTGGCCTTACTGCACGACTACCTGATGACGTGCCGGCGCGGCCACGGCGCCGTACTGGCGCTCAGCAAAGACGTGCTGATGATGAACGATCGGGCCCGCGAGATCCTCGACCCTGGAGACCAGGAAATCCTGCTCGCGCAGGCCACCGAGGCGCTGGGTTGCGGCGGCCGGCAGCTGCTGGTCCTCGATCTGCCCAGCGGTGCTACGGCTCGGGTGCTGTGCAAGCCCAGCTGGGACGACCGCTCGGTCACCGGCGGGATCGTGCAGGTCCAGCTGACCCAGCCGATCGCTGCCGGCGGCGATCACCAGGTCAGGCAGCCAGCGGTGACCCTGCCGGCCGCAGTAGGTTCCGGAACGCTGTGGACCAAGTGCTGCCGTGATGTCGACCGGCACTTCCAATCCGGGGAGTGGCTGGTGTTGGAGGGTGAGCCTGGCGTGGGCAAGCTGGCGATCGCCCGCGGTACACACCAGCGCCGCTCGCCGGCCGGACACCTGCGGGTGTTCGACGGGATCGAGGTGGCCAGGGGAGGCGACTCCGCGCGGTGGGTGGAGGAGGTCGCGGAGGAAATCGGCGGCGGCACCGCGACGATCATCCTGGCGCATATCGACCAGCTGCCCGACGGGACCATGCGGGCGCTGTATGACGTGCTCGAGCCGCATCGGGAATCGACCGACGTCGACCGGCCGTGGGTGGTGGCGACCCGGGGCCCACAACTTCCGGACTACGACGGGGAGCTGGCGCGGCTGCTTCGCTGCTTCCCCCGCTCGCTGCAGATCCCGCCGTTGCGCCACCACATCGAAGACCTGCGCGAGCTGGTGCCGTTCATGATCTCCCGGCTGACCAAGGGTGGCTCGCTGTCCTGCTCGGCCGAGGCGATGCGGGTGCTGATGCGCAATAGGTGGGCAGGGAATGTCGCGCAGCTCTACCAGACCATGCGCAAGATCGTCGCGAACCGCCGGGCGGGCGTGATCACGGTGGCCGACCTGCCGCCGGAGTGCCGGGCGAGCACGCGCCGGGTGCTCACCCCACTCGAGTCGATCGAGTGCGATGCGATCGTGCAGGCCCTGCTCAACGTCGACGGCAACAAGGTCCGCGCTGCCCAACAGCTTGGCATGTCCCGCGCCACGATCTACCGCAAGATCCGCGAGTACGGGATCAGGGTGCCGCGAGTACCGGAGCCCCGGACCCGGTCCTGACGTGCTAGGAAGCGCTGGCCGGCGTCAGCTCGGCCATCTGCCCCCACCCATCGCCGGGCACCTCGACATTAATGATCTCCGGTTTCATCACGATCACTTCGGGAACCCAGGCGATGAACTTCTTGAAGTGGTCGGAGTTCACGTGCACCCCGCCTGCTGCGCTGTCCGTGAATGCTTCGACCACGACGAACTGGTTGGGCGTCTCGACGCTCCTCGACCATTCGAAGAAGAGGTTGCCCTCTTCTGCCCGAGTGGCCTGGGTGAACTCCTCGGTGAGCGAGGGCCACTCGTCGGCCTTGTCGGGATGAATCGTGAACTTGACGACGATGAAGATCACCGAGGACTCCTCTGCCTTCTTGCTCCCACCCTGAGCTTGTTATTGAACACCTGGGGGTCACCGATGACCACGTCGTAGAGCATGCGGCACGGTGCAGCGTTAAGTTGATGAGCTGTGGACGAGGGACCACAGAATTGGGGTACGCCCCTGTTCGAGCGGGTCCTGCATCGGGCAGGTGTCGGCCGGGGAACCTTGTTGCTCGACCTGGGTTGCGGAGCCGGGCTGCCGTGCCGGATCGCCGCGGACCGTGGCGCGCAGGTCACCGGGATCGACCAGGACGCCGGGCAGATCGCGCAGGCTGCTGCGCTGGTGCCCGAGGGTATTTTTGAGGTCGGTGACATCCTGGCGCTGCCCTACCCGGCCGCCAG
>DASQVB010000410.1:0-3020 GCA_035640975.1 Pseudonocardiaceae bacterium | reverse complement strand
TGTCGCTGATCGCTCGTTCACGCCAACGCGCTGACATGCCGATGAGCGAACGTCGTGTCCGGTTAAAGGCTTTCTTTTGGAGCCACCGACAGCATGGGCCGCGCGTCGAGCCAACCGGTAAGCGCCCGCAGGAGGCTAGCTTCGGATTCTGCCGAGTCGTCCGGCCCGATCCAGCCGATATGCCCGTCGGGCCGCAGCAGCACGGCATCGACGCCCTGCCACTCCGGACGGTCCGCTGTGTCCATTGCAGACGCACACGCGACGTCGAGCGCCGGGCCGAACCCGGTGAACCGCTCCGCGAGCTGGCCACCGGTCAAATCCAGCAGCACGAACCGCACTCGTCGCAGCAAGCCGAACACGCTCGATACCGGCGCGTCGACGAGGGCGAGGTCAGGCATTCGGCGCCCCACCAACGGATTCCCATTGCTAACGGTGGGTACGCCAGGTCCACGCCGGAAAGCCGTTCGGCAAGTTCCCGGTTGAGGGAGGGATGGTCAGCGAGTATCTCGTTGAACCGGGCCCGCAGCGCCTTGCCGTCCGGGGTGGTCGCCGTCACCAAGGCGGTCTGTACCCTGGTGTCCTCGACGACCCGCTGCCCGATCGGATGGCGCTCGGCGTGATAGCTGTCCAGCAGCTTCGGTGAGGCCCAGCCGTGGATCACCGCGGCGAGCTTCCACGCCAGGTTACCGGCATCGGCAAGGCCGAGGTTCATCCCCTGGCCGCCCAGCGGCGTGTGGATGTGCGCGGCGTCCCCGGCCAGCAGCACGCCGAACTCGCACTCGTCGTCTGATCTGGGCACGACCAGCGGTGACGCCATGCACCCTCCCCACCAAAGCAACAGGGCCGTTCATACTCCACCGCGAGACGCAGTACTTCCCGACAGGGCTGGCCCCCGGGGAGGGGAGTCCCCGCTATCCGCATGATTTCGACCGGTCGTCGCTTTTCCTCCGCACGTTTCTCGTGCCATTCTCTGACCTTTCGGTCAGTTTCATCCTTAAAGTCATCGTGGCTTTTCGCCATCGTTTTACCTACGACAGATCATTGAACTACTCTCCCTTTAGTTGGACGTGCCGTCGGTGTAGATGTCTGGGTTTACTTCTTATATCCGATGACCCAGTGTCGTTGGTCACGGTGAACGTCCGCTCAGAGTCGTTGTAGGCCGGTGATCACCCGCTGCATGAGGGCGACGTCAGCTGCGGTGTCAGCGGAACCCGCCGTGCGGTGTACCGCGACGTTGCCCGCTGCGGCCAGGTCTCCTAGCAGTACCCGGGTCACACCCAGGGGCATCTTCAGCAACGCGGCGAGCTCGGCCACCGAGCGGGGGGTGGCGCAAAGCGCGAGGATCGTGCGGTGTTCTGCAGGGCCTGCGGGGTCGGCTGGGCGACCGGTCGCCGAGACCAGGGTCTCGACCTCAAGGGTGACGGGCGATGTGGTCCGTCCCCCGGTCCAGGTATAGGGCCGCACCAGCTTGGACGTCTTCCTTAGAGTGCTCCAGTCAGCCCGCCCGACCCAGTCAGGCTCGGACATCGGCGCTGCGATGTCTGACTGCGCGACAGCCTGCCGCTGACCGGCCGGGCGCTGCGCGCGAGTGGTCTCCGCGGCCTCCTGGTGGGGGTTCTGCTCCTGACACTGGCCGAACTGCTGTAGCCGCTGGCCACCGGCATCGCGCCAAGGGCTCAAGACAGTCGGGGGCCAGGCACCGGTCAGGCCGGCGACCTGGTCTGCACGGTGATCACTGGCCGCGACGACGTCGTCGGTTTCTGGCGGGTCGGCCGCTGCCCGGCAGCGACGCCCTGCCGCGCCGCCGAATCGGGCGCCGGTCTGGCCGACCACGGGGCGGTTGGCGTGTTGACGGCCCCGTGGGTGGGGATCCGTACGCTCCTGCAATATTGCCTCACTCGGTTCGGGGAAGCGCTCCGTCATCACGGCGACCCATGAGCTGGAACGAAAATATACATTGAAGCGTCGGCATTCGGAAACATATAGCTTGGCGCAGCTAATCGGCCGGTGCAGCGCAATTGCATACGTATTAAGATATGCGCGCTCAACAGCACGTGCATATGCACACTATTCGCAAGCCACTGGCCGGAGATCTACTCACCTGCGTATGTGTCCGGAGCATCAAACTCGGCGGTGAATCAAGTGATAGTGCCCGCACCACCCCCCGGCGCAGGGGGTCGTTCTGCAAGTGGCGACCGCCAGCGACTGCGCACCCCACCCTGAGCACGCCGGGGAATGGTCACCGTCGGACAGCAGCAGGGTGCGCTGCGCAGTCCAGGGGGAGAGCGCCCACCGCGCGGGGCGACTCACCGGGCACCGCCTATGGCCGCGCGGTTGCACTGCGGGCAGATCTGGGCCGGGTCGGGGGGCTGGCCAGGCACAGTTGCATTAAGGCGGAGGATGTCCTCGCCATGCACCAAAGCAGCGACGCGGACCTTCAGGAACCTCGGAGACCTTCACAAAATCGGGCATTCAAGGCCTGTTACGTGGTGTCTGGGCGTGCAGGTGGATCAGCTGAGGCGGACGCTCAATGCAACTGTGAGGATCGGCGTGTAGCACCCCAGGGCCTGATCTGAATGTGAGGATCGCCGGCGTGCCATCCCAGGCCGTGGTCTGACCCGCAATGCAACTGGCTGACGTGCCTTGGCGCTGATCTGTCGGCCGTGGCTTGGGGTGGTGCTTGCTGCCGCCGGACCGGGTGGGCGTGTCCCGATAGGGGCCTTGCCGTCAACAGGGCACCGTCACAGTTCTGACCGCCCGCGCCGGTCCGGCGATGGCCATCCATTCCGTGGCGATCAGGAGACAGACGACCATGCCCAGAATGCCCCAACCGGTGTCAGACGACCAAGACGACAGCGCCGCCAACGAGGTAATACTCGGGGTGGACACCCACAAAGACGTGCACGTCGCCGCGGTCATCACTGCCCTGGGGGTGTTGGTGGGCAGCATGACGTTCCCGGCCACCGCGGTCGGCTACCGGGCATTGCTGGTCTGGGTGGGCACGTTGGGGATGCTGCGGC
>DASQVB010000409.1:0-9830 GCA_035640975.1 Pseudonocardiaceae bacterium | reverse complement strand
TTGTAGAGACTGCAGATCAACCCACAGCAAGGTTCGGATTGCATCCGTAGGTAGTACTACCCAGTAGGTAGTTCTACGCAGTCGCGATCGCGGGGATTTACGCTAGCCGGCGGTGCCCGCCATCACCAGGCTGGTCGGGTGGCTCGGCAGCGGTCGGGCGGACGCGGGGCCGCCGCCCGTACTGGCCAGTCGGGCGGCGGGTGTGTCGCTGGTGATCGCAACGGTCATGACCGGACCGTCGGCAGGCCTGGGGTGGGGCTCGGGCCGCCGACGGTCCAGGCTTTGTTCCGGCGGCGGGCCGCTACGCTGGTAGTACAACAGCCAGCCTCCGGGGCACCTCACCCCGCCGGACTCCAAGGGAGCGCGACCGGCGTGTTCGACACCCTCTCCGACCGGCTCACATCAGCGCTGTCCGATCTACGGGGCAAAGGCAGGCTGTCCGAAGCCGACATCGACGCCACCGCCCGCGAGATTCGCATCGCGCTGCTTGAGGCCGACGTCGCGTTACCGGTGGTCCGCCAGTTCATCGTGCAGGTCAAGGAGCGGGCCAAGGGCGCCGAGGTGTCTGCTGCGCTGAATCCCGCCCAGCAGGTCATCAAGATCGTCAATGACGAGCTCGTCGGCATTCTGGGCGGGGAAACCCGGCGTCTGGAACTGGCCAAGATGCCCCCGACCGTGATCATGCTAGCTGGTTTGCAGGGCTCCGGGAAGACGACGCTGGCCGGCAAGCTCGCCCGCTGGCTGCGCGCCCAGGGCCATACCCCGCTGCTGGTTGCCGCGGATCTGCAACGACCCAATGCGGTCACCCAGCTTCAGGTGGTGGGTGAGCAGGCCGGTGTGCGGGTGTTCGCACCCGAGCCCGGCAACGGTGTCGGCGATCCGGTCGACGTCTCACGCCGTGGGCTGGCGGAGGCCCGCGCCCGCCAGCACGACATCGTGGTGGTGGACACCGCCGGACGGCTGGGCATCGATGCCGAAATGATGCGCCAGGCCGCCGACATCCGCGACGCGGTGCAGCCCGACGAGACGCTGTTCGTCGTCGACGCCATGATCGGCCAGGACGCGGTGACCACCGCCGAAGCGTTCCGCGACGGTGTCGGCTTCACCGGCGTCGTGCTCACCAAGCTCGACGGCGATGCCCGCGGTGGAGCGGCGCTGTCGGTGCGGCAGGTCACCGGCGCACCGATCATGTTCGCGTCCAACGGGGAGAAGCTGGAGGAGTTCGATGTCTTCCACCCGGACCGGATGGCCAGCCGGATCCTGGGTATGGGAGATCTGCTCACCCTAATAGAGCAGGCCGAGCAGGCCTTCGACGCCGAGCAGGCCGAGCAAGCCGCCGCCAAGATCGGCAGTGGCGAGCTGACCCTGGAAGATTTCCTCGAGCAGATGCAGGCGATCCGCAAGATGGGACCGATCGCCAACCTGCTCGGGATGCTCCCCGGGGCGGGCCAGATGAAGGAGCAGCTCGCCGAAGTCGACGACAAGCAGCTGGACCGCCTGCAAGCCATCATCCACGGCATGACCCCTGGCGAACGGGCCGATCCGAAGATCATCAACGCCTCCCGACGGCAGCGCATTGCGCGCGGTTCGGGGGTCACCGTCAGCGAGGTCAACCAGCTGGTCGAGCGGTTCTTTGAGGCCCGCAAGATGATGCAGCAGATGGCTGGGCGGTTCGGCTTCCCCGGGGCAGGCCCCGGTCGCCGAAGCCGCAAGGGGCGCAAGGGCAAGAAGGGTAAGGGACGTGGCCCGACGACACCGCGGGTGCGCGGTGGACTGCCCGGAGGCTTGCCCGGTGGGCTACCCGGTGGCTTGCCTGGCGGGATGCCCGATCTTTCTGGCCTGGATCAACTGCCGCCCGGGTTCGATCCGTCGAAGTTGAGGTTCCCCAAGAAGTGAGGGTGCCTTCCTGTGGGCCACCTGTAGGGGACCCCATGGCGCCCGAAGCCCAGGCCATGCACCTGCGCGGCGTACTGCTGCCGGCCGGGGAACCCGGTGAGCTGTGGGTGGCAGACGGGCTGATCTGTACCGACCCGGTGCCCGGGGCGATCACGGTCGTCGACGGCGGTTACCTGCTTGCTGGTTTGGTCGATGCGCATTGCCACGTCGGTATCGGCCCACAGGGGCCGGCGAGCCTGGCCGAGGCCGCCGAGCAGGCCGCGATCGACCGGGACGCCGGCACCCTGCTCATCCGGGACTGTGGAGTCCCGACCGACACTCGCCCGCTGCAGTCCCGCGACGACTTACCGCGGATCATCCGGGCCGGGCGGCACTTGGCTCTTCCCAAGCGTTACATCCCGGCTATCGGAGTGGAGCTCGACGATCCCGGGCTGCTCGCGCAGGCCGTTCAGGAGCAGGCGGCGGTCAGTGACGGCTGGGTCAAGCTGGTCGGGGACTGGATCGACCGCTCGATCGGGGATCTGGCCCCCTTATGGCCCGACGACGTGCTGGTCGAGGCGATCGCCGCGGCACATGCCGCCGGGGCCCGGGTCACCGCGCATGTCTTCGGCGAGGACGCGCTGCCCGGGCTGATCGCCGCCGGGATCGACTGCATCGAGCATGGCACCGGCCTGTCTGCCGACACCGTTACCGAGATGGCCGCGCGCGGTACCGCCCTGGTTCCCACACTGGTCAACATCGAGACGTTCCCAGCGATCGCCGACGGCGCCGGGAAGTACCCGCGCTATGCCGCCCACATGCGCGCGCTGCACGCCGGTTTCCAGAATGCCGTCGGTTCGGCCGTCGAGGCGGGGGTCCAGATTTACGCCGGCAGTGACGCCGGTGGTGGCATCAGGCACGGCCGTCTGGTCGATGAGATTGTTGCACTGCGCACAGTGGGGTTGGACGGTGTACAGGCCCTCGCGGCAGCGAGCTGGGCGGCCCGCGACTGGCTGGACGTGCCCGGCCTGGTGCCCGGCGCACCCGCCGATCTGCTGGCCACTCGCACCGATCCGCGCCTGGACCCGAACACACTGCGGGAGCCGGCGTTGCTGCTGTTGCGTGGCCGGGCCTGGGGACGATGACAGGGGTGGACATCGAGCGGAAACTCGAGTGGACAGTGGGCAACAGTGGTCCATCTCCGACGACGAGGAGAAACCGTGAGCGCCCCTGATCCGCCGCAGCGCCCTGCGGTGGCCGACACGATCCCGCCGCCGGCGGCGGTACCGGCGATGCGGAACCGCCGCCACGGTTGGCTACTGCTCGGCTGCTTCGTCATTGGCGAGGTGACCTTCTTAGCGGCGTCGTTGTTCGTGCTGCTGCCTTATGCGCTCGCCTCCCCGCGTCAGGCTGCGGACGGATCGTTGCCGGCCGCGGCGTTGGTCGTCGCGCTCGTCGTGCCCACCGTGCTGGCCGCTTTGGTCGCGACGATCGGCGCTGCGTTACTCAGTACGGGGAACCTGGCGCAGCGGCTGCGTAGCCAGCTGTCGATACGGTGGCGACTGTCCGATGTCGGTGTCGGACTGCTACTGGGCATCACCGGCTTGATCATCACTGTCCCGGCCGCTGGTGTCTGGGCGCGTTGGGTCGGCACGAACCAGGCGAACTCAGCGGTAGGGGAGGCGTTCGAGGGCCTGCGGCTGCCCCTGGGGATGGCGCTCACCCTGTTCTTCGCCGTCTGGCTGATCGCGCCATTGTGTGAGGAGCTGCTTTACCGCGGTGTGCTGTGGCGGGCCATGGAGTACTGGCAGTGGAATCGTTGGGTGATTTTCGCGTTGACCACGGCGGTGTTCTCCGTTGCTCACCTGGAACTGCTGCGTACTCCGTTGCTGCTGGTGATCTCGCTGCCGATCGCGCTGGCGCGGATGCTCACCGGCAATCTGCTGGCCAGCGTGGTAGCTCACCAGGCGAATAATTTCCTGCCCGCGGTGGGGCTGCTTCTGATCACTCAAGGACTAGTGCCCGCCTGACCCGATCACCACCCCAGCCGGCGTGTCCCGCTCTCATGCCCACTGTGTCGTGCTCTCATGCCCAGACGTTGGGCAGGTACCACAGATGTCAGGATGGTCTGGCACAATGAGACGCTGTTGTCACAGCGCGCCCTCTCACCGTGCTGCGGCAACTAACCTGACCTTATGGGCAGCGTCAGTCCGTGACCCCCACCATGGGCCGTGCACGCTCACCGTGACCACTCGTGCGTTTGACAGGAGTAGCTCGACCCGTGGCTGTCAAGATCAAGCTCATGCGGCTCGGCAAGATTCGCCAGCCGTACTACCGGATCGTCGTCGCAGACTCCCGCACCCGCCGCAACGGCAAGGCCATCGAGACGATCGGCAAGTACCACCCCAAGGAGGAACCCAGCTTCATCGAGGTCGACTCCGCACGGGTGCAGTACTGGCTCGGTGTTGGTGCCCAACCCACCGAACCGGTACAGCACATTCTCCAGATCACCGGCGACTGGCAGAGGTTCACCGGTCAGCCTGGCGAGGAGGGAACTCTGCGCCGCGCCGAGCCCAAGCCGGATAAGGCTGAGTTGTTCAACCGGGCCCTGGCCGAGGCGGGCGATGTGCCGACCACCGAGGCCACCACGCCAAGGAAGAAGAGCCCCCGCAAGACCGATACCGGTCCTGCCACGTCCCCGGAGCCGGCCCCAGTTACGGCGTCTGAGCCTGCCCCGACCGGCGCTGACGACCAGGAGGACACTGCAAAGGCAGCGGACGGGCAGGTGTGAGCATGCTGGCGGATGCGCTCGAGCATCTCGTGAGAGGCATCGTCGACAATCCTGACGATGTGCGCGTCCAGCTGGTAACCACGCGGCGAGGCCGCACCCTCGAGGTGCACGTCCATCCCGATGATCTTGGCAAGGTAATCGGCCGGGGTGGGCGCACCGCCACAGCGCTGCGTACCGTGATGGGCGGTATCGGCGGACGTGGGGTGCGGGTCGACGTGGTCGACACCGACCGTTGACCTTGCTGGCAGGAAATGATGCACCCGGGCAACAACACTCAAGCTGGGGACACTGAAGCCGGTAACACTGACCTCAAGCGGGTGGTCGGCCGGATCGGCAGGCCGCACGGTATCCGCGGGGAGGTGACCGTACAGGTGCGCACCGACTCGCCGCAGGAGCGGTTCGCTGTCGGCGCGCAGCTCGGAGCTGGTGCTGGCCACACACTCACCGTGGACACTGTCCGCCCGCATGCAGGAAACCTGCTCGTGCGATTCGCTGGGGTCACTGATCGCGCCGGGGCGGTGGCACTGCGCGGTGTCCTGTTGACCGTCGACACCTTCGAGCTGCCCGCGCTGGATGATCCTGACGAGTTCTACGACCAGCAGCTAGAGGGTTTGGTTGCAGTCGGGACCGATGGCGCGGAGCTGGGCACCGTCCGCGAGGTCATGCACGCCCCAGCCAGCGACCTGCTGGTGGTGGAGACCGACCGCGGCGAGGTGTTAGTGCCTTTCGTCAGGGCCATCGTCCCTGAGGTGGACCTGCCTGGTGGCCGGGTCGTGCTCGACCCGCCTGCTGGGTTGCTGGACTGATCGAGGTCGTAGTTGTGCTCATTGATGTGGTGACCATCTTCCCCGAGTACCTGACTCCGGCCAGGGAGGCGCTGCTCGGGCGGGCCATCGAGCGAGGTTTGATCACCTTCACGGTGCACGACTTGCGGGACTGGACTCGCGATGTGCACCGTGCGGTGGACGACACGCCCTATGGCGGCGGGCCTGGCATGGTGATGCGCCCAGATGTCTGGGGTGAGGCGTTGGACGAGGTACTCGGCGGCGAACCGGTGCCACGGTTGGTGGTGCCCACCCCCGCCGGACGGCGGTTCACCCAGCAGCTTGCCACCGAGCTGGCCGGGCAACCGCGGCTCGTCTTCGCCTGCGGCCGCTACGAGGGCATCGATCAGCGGGTGCTCGATGATGCGGCCGAGCGGGTGGTCGTCGATGAGATCTCGATCGGTGACTACGTGCTCGTCGGGGGCGAGGCCGCCGTGCTGGTGATGGTCGAGGCCATCGTCCGGTTGCTGCCCGGAGTGCTGGGCAACCCCGCCTCGGCAACGCAGGACTCATTCTCCGATGGTCTGTTGGAGGGGCCCTGCTATACCCGCCCCGAGGTTTGGCGCAGCCGCGAGGTTCCTGCCGTGCTCCGTTCGGGCAATCACGCCGCGATCGCCCGTTGGCGCCGGGACCGCGCGGTGGAGCGCACCGCGAAGCGGCGTCCCGATCTGCTGGCTGCGCTGCCGCCCGGTGCGTTGGATGGTGCGGATCGAGCGCTGCTCGAGGGACTGGTCAGTCCATCCGGATACTCGCCAGACAGCACCGGATAGCAACTGCCCGGTTTCGTCGCGGGCGGCAGCGTCTGGCACACTGGACCGGTTCCCGCAGCGCAAGCAGGGCAGGGACTGCCCCCACGGTGGTGAGGCTGCACTGCCACCGACGTCGCTGGTTCGCGTCCGCCCCGGGCGCCTGAGACTGTGCAGAGCACACGATGACGAGGATGGATCTCCGATGAACACCCTGGACGCGCTGGATGCGATGTCGCTGCGTTCCGACATCCCCGACTTCCGGCCCGGTGACACGCTGAAGGTGCACGTCCGCGTCATCGAGGGTTCTCGACAGCGGGTGCAGGTGTTTCAGGGCGCGGTCATTCGCCGTCAGGGGGGCGGGATCCGGGAGACGTTCACTGTGCGCAAGGTGTCTTTTGGTGTGGGCGTGGAGCGTACCTTTCCGTTGCATACTCCAAACATCGCCAGGATCGAGGTAGTCACCCGCGGTGATGTCCGACGCGCGAAGCTGTACTACCTTCGCGACCTCCGGGGCAAGGCTGCCAAGATCAAGGAGAAGCGTGAGACGCCGTCTGCGTCCTGAGCCGCCTGCTGCGGTCGTCTGCCGATAGCCTGAGGACGTGGCCCACCTGGCTCGCTCGACCGAACCCGCTCGCGGTGGTGATCCCAACGACTCCCGTGACCGCCGAGTGCACCGCCATCGCCGGTCGAAGAAGAAAAAAAAGGGCTCGTTCTGGCGCGAGTTGCCGATCCTGGTGATCACCGCGCTGGTGCTCACTTTCTTGATCCAGACATTCCTGGCCCGGGTGTACGTGATCCCGTCGGCTTCGATGGAAACGACTCTGCATGGTTGTCCGGGCTGCACCAACGACCGGGTGCTGGTCGACAAGCTGACCTACCAGCTGCGGGATCCGCGACCTGGCGACGTCGTGGTGTTCCGCGGTCCCGACTCGTGGGGCAGCAATGTCGAGTTCTCCAACCCGCGGTCGGACAACGTGCTCATCCGCGGGCTCCAGCAGGCCGCCTCCTTGATCGGCCTCGCCCCGCCGGACGAGCGGGACTTCGTCAAGCGGGTGATCGCCGTGGAGAACCAGACCGTGCAGTGCTGTGATCAGCAGAATCGCGTCATGGTCGACGGGGCCGCGCTGAACGAACCCTACGCCGTCTTCCTCGGCAGTGAGCCCCAGGAGGAGTTCGGTCCGGTCACAGTGCCTCCAGGTGGTTTGTGGATGATGGGCGATAACCGAAACAACAGTGCGGACTCGCGCCGGCACGTCGCTGACGAGCGGTTTGGCACTGTGCCGGTGGACAATGTCATCGGTAAGGCCCGCCTGATCGTCCTTCCGCTCGGACGGTGGCAGGGCGTCGCCGACCCCGATCCGCAGCAAACCACCGTGCTCGGCGCACCGGCGCCTTCTGGGTCCTCCTGGCCCGGCGACCTCCCGTTTGGCGTTGGTCTGGTACTGAGCTGGCCCGTGCTACGGGGCGGCCATGTCCTGCGTGAGCGGGTGGTCGCCCGCAGGCGCGGCTGAAGACCGTGCCTGCAGCGGCGCCCGATACCCGCCAAGCCCTGCCGCGCCCGCCGAGGGCGGTGGTGCGCAGGGACGGCGGGACGTGGACCCTACAGGCGGTCCTGCACCGCAAGGGCTTGGGTCCGGTCGCTGGAGTGGACGAAGCCGGGCGAGGGGCCTGCGCCGGGCCGCTGGTGGTGGCAGCATGCGTGCTTCGGTCGACCGACGCGGCGGCTCTGGACGGTTTGACCGACTCCAAGCTGCTCACCGCGGCGCGCCGGGAGCACTATCACGACTTGATCATCGCTAGGGCGGTCGCGCGTAGTGTGGTCGTAATCCCGCCCGACGTGATCGACTCGCTGGGTGTGCACGTAGCCAATGTGGAGGGCATGCGTCGTGCCGTTGCTGGCCTTCCGGTGCATCCCGGTTACGTGCTCACCGACGGGTTCCGAGTGCCCGGCTTGACCGCTCCGAACATGGCGGTGATCGGTGGGGATCGGGCCGCGGCCTGTGTGGCGGCGGCCTCGGTGCTCGCCAAGGTGACCCGCGACCGCATCATGTGCGACGTGCATGAACGGATGCCGTTGTATGGCTTCGACGAGCACAAGGGCTACTGCACCCCCGAGCACAACGCGTCCCTGCTGGGACATGGACCGTCTGCGGAGCATCGGTACAGCTACATCAATGTTGCGCTGGCGGCACGCATGCACGGCTTGACCGCTCCACCGCGCCGGACGGTCCGTGCCAGACCCTGGCCGCTGGTGCGGTCGGGAGTGGAGCCGATCGTGGAGCCGGTGGTGGTCCAGAATGGGGAATTGCCGACCACGTGACGGCACGAGCAGGAGGATCAGCACCCGATGAAGCGACCGATGGGCTGTCGATGAGCGCCGAGGATCTCGAGAAGTACGAGACCGAGATGGAACTGTCGTTGTACAAGGAGTACCGCGACGTCGTCAGTCAGTTCGCCTATGTCGTGGAGACCGAGCGGCGCTTCTACCTGGCCAACGCGGTAGACGTGCAGGCCCGCAATGCCGACGGCGAGGTGTACTTCGAGGTGCGGATGTCGGACTCGTGGGTGTGGGACATGTACCGGCCCGCTCGGTTCGTCAAGAACGTCCGAGTGATCACCTTCAAAGACGTGAACATCGAGGAAGTGGACAAACCTGACCTGCGGCTACCCGAAGGCGGACCATTCGGCGGCTGACGGCGCAACCGGCTATGGGCAGCCAGGGTCGGGTGCGTCGATCGACAGCGCAACACCGGCTGGGATTCACGTAAGTGACGTAGAGCTCCACGGGCTCGCTGCCAGGTTGCGTCCTGAGTGCGCGTGGCTGTCTCCGGCGGCCTCGACCAGGGACTGACCAGCTGAACTGACCTGTACCGAGCAATCTTCGAGGGTGCGGGTCAGCGTGCCCTTGTGCACGACGGCAATCAGCTCACCTGGGTGGTAATGCCACTCGATGGAACTGCCTGGCTCGATGACGATATGGCGAACCACGATGTCGGTCCGGCCCTCATTTCGGACCTCGATCGTGTCGTTGGACGTGCCCTTGCCAGCACGGTGCCGCTCACGCCGGACCCCGGCGTTGCCGACGCCGCAGTGGGCACCATGGCCACGGTCGCCTACACAGCAATATCGACAGCGTTCTCCGCATGACGACGCTCCCTGGTCCGTGCGTGGCGATACCATTAATCTGTCATCAGGGATGATCTGACATTGGGTCCAGCAGGTCTATCGGTTTTTCCGTTGACGACCACGAGGCCTGGATTGCCTGGGAAGCCATGGCGGGCGGATCATAAACGGGAGCAAGCCTCGTTCTAGCGAACAGGCGTGTAGACTTACCTAGTCATGCACTTGCCGCAGGTCTTGCAATAGTATCTGCCGAAGAGCCACGAGCCACGCCGCTCAGCTACCTTACCGTCACAGTTGGTTCGTTTCGAGTGACGCTTGAAATACGTCTTTTCCAGGGTCCCTGCTTTAGGTAGCTCACGATCAACCATCACTACTCCGGTCATTGTCGCGAAGTGGCGAGAAGCGCAGATTGTGTCGATGGCCGTTATTTGGCCGTCGGGTTGTAACGGTGCGGAACGGCAGGTCTGG
>DASQVB010000408.1:0-5785 GCA_035640975.1 Pseudonocardiaceae bacterium | reverse complement strand
CGACCTCCACACTTCGACCTGAGAACGGGACATTCCACGGGATGTTCTGCTTCATGAGGGCGTGAGAGTTCTCGCCGACCTGGGCACCGACCCCTCCATATCGAACAGCCGGTCGAGGCCGTTAAACCCCACCTCTGAACTGCACCGGTCGCTGCGAGTCGTCCAACTAGCTCGGTCTCACCTAGCAAGTGCCTCGACCGGGGGCCCATCTCCTGGTCGAGCGGTGGACCTCGTGCTCACCCGTGTTACTGCACTGCCCACAGCGCCTCCTGGACTACCACCTTGAGCCTTCGGCCTGGACAAGCAGGCTCCACTCCGGCTGCGGTTAGCCACCTCTGCTCGAGCGAGTGGATCGACTGGCGATCGATGTGACCGCGCTGCAAAGGTGATGGCGGCCTCCGGAACGGTCTTGTAGGCAGCATTGGGTATCAGCCGCACTCACGGAAACTCTTCCATTGTCGGGGCGTATCTGCGGGGCGTTTAGCGGATCATGACCCGAACGTTTGACCTGGGGGTTCTGATACGCCGCTGCGATTGCGGTGGTCTCGCAAGCGCGGTGGGATGGGGGTAGCTACCACACCGTCGTGGCAGCTGCTCGGTGGCCTTGGTTGCCGAGAGTTACCCACCACATGCGGTCGGTGTCCGACCGGACGAGGAGTAGGCCCGTGACACGTATCACTGTCATGGTCGACGACGTCTCCTATGTTGACGACGTCGAACCAAGAACACTCCTGGTGCACTATCTGCGGGAGAGGCTGGGAAAGACTGGAACCGTCGTCGGCTGCGACACCAGCAACTGCGGCGCATGCACTGTTCACCTGAATGGCCGCAGCGTGAAGTCATGCTCGGTTTTCGCGGTCCAGGTCGACGGCAGTGAGATCACGACAATCGAAGGTCTGGCCCGCGATGGCCAACTGCATCCGGTGCAGCAAGCCTTCCACGACAACCACGCCCTGCAGTGCGGCTTCTGCACTCCCGGCATGATCATGCAGGCGATCGACCTGCTCGGCGACGATCCCAATCCGGACGAGCAAACGGTGCGGGAGGGTTTGGAGGGCAACCTCTGCCGCTGCACTGGCTACCAGAACATCGTGCGTGCCGTGCAGGACGCCGCGCAGAAGATGACGTTCGCTGTGCGCGCGCCTATGGATGTGTCCGCACAGCAGCGCAGCCTTGTTGCTGGAGGTGGGAACTGATGACTACCACCGCGCAGCCGGCGACCACCGAGTTCGGTCGGGCCCGCAAGCGCAAGGAGGACGCCCGGTTGATCACCGGGCGGACCCGATGGACGGACAACATCACGCTGCCCGGGATGCTGCACATGGCCGTGGTGCGCAGTCCGCTGGCTCACGCCAAGATCACAAGAATCAACACCGACGCGGCCAAGCAACTGCCCGGTGTGCATGGCGTGTTCACCGCCACTGACCTCGGCGCCGAGGGAATCAGCTTGCCCTGCGCGTGGCCGATCACCCCGGACATGAAAGCCCCGCAAGCGCCTCCGCTCGCGTTTGACACCGTGCACTTCGTCGGTGAAGGGGTCGCGATCGTAGTGGCCCGAGATGCGGCGTCGGCTAGGGACGCTGCCGATGCCGTCTCAGTTGACTATGATCGGCTGGAGCCGGTGCTCGACATGGAGGCTGCGCTCGCTGACGGCACCACGCTGGTGCACCCTGAGCTGGGCACCAACCGCAACACACTGTGGGTGTTCGACTCGGGGCAGGCTGGCAGCGGAGGCAACGTCGAGGGCGCCATTCGCGACGCTGAGGTGGTGGTCAAGCGACGGTTCCGCCAACAGCGCCTGATTCCCGCATTCATGGAGCCGCGCTCCGTCGTGGTTGACCCGACCGGCGAGCAGCTCACGATGTGGTCGGCAACCCAGGTACCGCATATCTTGCGGGTTATGATCGCCCTGACCCTGGGCGTTCCGGAGCAGAAGGTTCGGGTCATCGCACCCGACGTCGGCGGCGGGTTCGGTGGCAAGTTGCAGGTGACCCCCGAGGAGATCATCACGTTCCTGGTCGCCCGCAGGTTGGGAAAGCCGGTCAAGTGGACCGAGTCCCGCGCCGAGTCGATGGTCTCGGCGCATCACGGCCGAGACCAGCTCCAGGACCTCACTATCGCCGCCCGCCGCGACGGCACCGTCACCGGTCTCAAGGTCGAGCTGCTTGCCGATATGGGTGCCTACCTGCGCCTGGTCAGCCCGGGCATACCGATCCTCGGCGCATTCATGTACAACTCCATCTACAAGATCCCTGCCTACCACTTCGCCTGCACGAACGTGTTCACCAACAAGACCCCCACCGACGCCTACCGCGGCGCCGGACGCCCGGAGGCCACGTTCGCGATCGAGCGGATGATGGACGAGCTTGCCGTCGAGCTCGGCATCGAGCCGCTCGAGTTGCGGGAGCGCAATTGGATCAAGCACGAGGAGTTCCCGTACACCACGGTTTCCACGTTGACCTACGACTCGGGGAATTACGAGGCTGCCACCGCGCGGGCGAAGGAGCTGTTCGATTACGACGCTCTGCGTGCCGAGCAGCACCGTCGGCGGGAGGCTGATGATCCGGTG
Source organism: Pseudonocardiaceae bacterium (assembly GCA_035640975.1). Classification (GTDB taxonomy): domain Bacteria; phylum Actinomycetota; class Actinomycetes; order Mycobacteriales; family Pseudonocardiaceae. The sequence continues at coordinate 3,216 of DASQVB010000408.1, read as the reverse complement.
CAGCTGGGTATCGGCATCTCGACCTTCACCGAGATGTGTGGCCTAGCGCCGTCCAGGGTGCTGGGCTCGTTGTCATACGGCGCGGGCGGATGGGAGCATGCCTCGATCCGGATGTTACCCACCGGCAAGGTTGAGGTCGTTACCGGTTCCTCGCCGCACGGACAGGGACACGACACCGCGTGGAGCCAAATCGTCGCCGACCAGCTTGGTGTCTCCTTCGAGGACGTCGAGGTGCTGCACGGTGACACCCAGTCCTCGCACAAGGGAATGGACACTTACGGTTCGCGGTCACTCACCGTCGGCGCCATCGCGGTGGTCAAGGCTGCCGAGAAAGTGATCGAGAAGGCCCGCAAGATCGCGGCGCACACGCTGGAGTGTTCCGAGGCCGATCTCGATTACGGGCACGGCAAGTTCACCATCAAGGGCACCAACAAGAGCACGACAGTGGCCGATATCGCACTCGCCGTGTTCGCGGCGCATGACCTGCCCGATGGGGTCGAGCCCAGCCTGGACTCCGATGCCACCTACGACCCGCAGAACTTCTCCTTCCCGCACGGTACCCATCTGTGCGCCACCGAGGTGGACACCGAGACCGGCTGGGTGTCGATCCGCCGCTACGTGTGCGTGGACGACGTCGGGCGCGTGGTGAACCCGCTCATCGTGGACGGGCAGGTGCACGGCGGCATCGCCCAGGGCATCGCGCAGGCGCTGTTCGAGGAGGCTATCTACGACGAGGGCGGCACGCTTATCACGAGCACACTGGCCGATTACCTGGTGCCCAGCGCGGCGGACCTGCCGCATTTCACGACCGACCGGACGGAGACCCCGTCCACCACTAACCCGTTGGGAGTCAAGGGGGTAGGCGAGGCCGGCACTATCGCCTCCACCCCAGCGGTGGTCAACGCGGTCATCGACGCGGTGCGTCACCTCGGTGTCACCGACATCCAAATGCCGTGCTCGCCGCAGCGGGTGTGGCGAGCGGTGCAGTCGGCCCGCGGAGTCACCAAGTCCACTTCGGAGCACACCACCCAGGCCACTGCCGGTGGTGGGTTGGGCTCCATCGATGCGCAGGCCAATGACAACAGCGGAGGTGCCCGGTGATCCCGTCATCGTTCGACTACATCGCTGCCTCCTCTGTGGAGGAAGCTATACAGGTCCTGTCCGAGGCCGGCGAGGACGTCAAGGTTCTCGCGGGGGGTCAGAGCCTGGTACCGGTGCTTCGGCTGCGGCTAGCGGCGCCAACGACGATCGTGGACCTGAACAAGATCAGCGAGCTGCGCGGGGTGCGCGATGATGGCGACGCCATCGTCGTCAGCGCGATGACCACGCACCATGACGTGATCAACGACCCGCTGGTGAGGGAGCACGCCGCGCTGCTTGCGGCAGCCACGAGGACGGTAGGTGATCCGCAGATCCGGCGCCGCGGCACCGTCGGCGGTGCCCTGGTGCACGCCGACCCCGCCGGTGACCTGTTGGCCCCAGCGGTAGCGCTGGACTGCGAAATGGTCATCGTCGGGCCCAGCGGGCGGCGCACCGTGCCGGCCGCGGATTTCTTCGTCGGTCTGTTCACTACTGCGGTAGGCCCCGATGAGGTGCTCGTCGAGGTACGGATCCCGAAGAAAACCGGCTGGGGGGCGCACTACGAGAAGTTCAACCGGGTCGCGCAGGCCTGGTCAATCGTCGCGGTTGCCGCGGCGGTACGGACAGAGAGCGGATCGATCGTCGAGGCGCGAGTGGCACTGACCAACATGGGTACCACCCCGGTCCGGGCGACCAGCGTCGAGCAGGCTCTGGTCGGTCAGCCGGCCAATGCTCAGACGATCCGCGCAGCGGCCCAACACGCGGCGGAGGGCACCAGCCCGATGTCGGACGGCAATGCCGACGCGGACTACCGGGAGCATCTCGCCCGGGTGCTCACCAGGAGGGCGGTCGCTGCGGCCGCCCAGGTTGAAGGATGACCTGCATGAGCTGAGACAAGTTCCCCGTCCGATAGACACCGCCTGGTGGGCTCAGCTGGATCCTGAACTGATCGCCCCGTGATTCCCGGGAACCACTATCACGTCAGATAACGGCGATGAGTCGCCCGGTTGGTGAAGGACCGGCTCGGCTCGATGTCCTTTGTAGTACCGGGGATCAGGCCGCTTCGCCGAGACTGACGACGCGGCGTACCGCGTCGTGATCGAGGCCGCCGGCACAGCATCCGCGGTCAAAGCACAGCAGCAACGCAGACCCCAATCCGGTACCAGCAGCACAGTACGGGGCCGGGTCGCGGCGCACGTCGATGTTGTCGACGTCGAGGCCTGCCTCGGCCAGCAATGGGCTAGCTCCTACAGCGTTTCGCCAGCCACTCCTGTGGTAGCGGTAATCTCTGGCTGGGCGGAGTTTCTGAGCTGCGCCGTCGTATGTCCGCCACGTGGCGATCTTCCCGGCCCTGGCCATGTGGGTTCGTTTCCCGTTGCCCGCTCCGCGCGTTCTCCCGGTAAACCGCCGCCTCCCCGTCGATTGTGGACGTTCGCACTCAGTTGCCGCCAACTCGTGCCCCCAGGTGCCGCTGGTTGCGGCTAATCATGGTGCTGGCCGCCGAGGCCAGCCTTCCGACGATTGTGTTTAGCCGTCCGCGATGGACTGGATGTGCCCCGCTGTCGGCGGATCGGGACGGTTTCGGTGATCGGCTACAGTACCTCGGCCCGCACCCCCGGTCTGCGACTGCTGTACGGACGGGTTGTTCAGCGAGGTGGCGAGGTCGGGCCGAAGGCGCCCGAGGGAGTTCGGGGGTAGATCCACCCGGCCGAACAGTACGATGAGCCGTCGGAATGTTTGCTGCGGGCCGTTGCCGGGAACCTCTGGCCTGGAAAGGAACACCCGATGGCCGACAACACCGACGCCAACGCCGACAACCTCGTCGGGGTGCCAGAACCCGATCCGCCCAAGGGCGGCCCCGAGGCCGATCCCCACGTGCCCGACCCGGCCGATCTGGTCCCCGGCCTCGGCGGAACCTCGGCCACCCAGCCACCTTCGGAAACCCAGGACGACCGGTAGCCGTACCGACGACTTCGCTAGCGATCCACCCAAGCCGCGCGCATACTCAAATCTCGATCTCCGCGGTCACACTCCCCAACATGTCGTCACCGTGGTCGCCGTCGGTCAGTGTTGAGTAGCCTCCGGGGAGGACCACATGTTCAATCCCGGATCGGAAGTTTCGGCGGTCACCAGCGA
>DASQVB010000407.1:0-6962 GCA_035640975.1 Pseudonocardiaceae bacterium | reverse complement strand
TGGGTTGGAGGTTGTGGTCGAGCCAGTCCGCGACCTGCTGAGTCAGCCGCTCCTGGACCTGTGGCCGGCGGGCGAACATCTCCACCACCCGAGCGATCTTGGACAGTCCCAGGATCTGGTCAGCGGGCAGGTAGGCCACGTGCGCCACCCCGACGAAGGGCAGCAGGTGGTGCTCACACACCGACTGAACAGGGATTGCCTTGACCAGCACCAGTTCGTCGTAGCCCTCGTCGTTCGCGAACGTTGTCAGATTGAAGTCCCGTGCGGTCAGCAGTTCCGCGTACGCCTCCGCCATCCGCCTCGGGCTTCTGGCCATGCTCGGGGTGTTGCAATCGACCCCGAGCGCGTCGAGAAAGGCCTCTGCCGCCCGAGCCGCCCGCTGCAGATCCGGGCGCCCGCCGCCTCGGCCGGCGGCACCGCTCGGCTGAAAACCGGAGTGAAGGGTCAGTGTCACCGTTCCACCTCTCCGTCATGCCTGCCCGACACCGAGCGCGCTCATCAGCACCAGCACCACGGTGCTGACGGCGAATATGCCGTGCAGCACCACCGGCGGTCGCGGGATGTGTTGCTCGGCCAGGTCGACCTGCGTCGACTGCGGGCCGGCGGCCATGGCGGCACGGCCGTCGATCGTCCAACGCCGCACCAACAGACCGCCCAGCGTGGCCACCAGGACCAGGTCGGCGAAGGCCAGCCAGGCGAACACTGGGCGGGCGGTCGCTACGTAGGCGATCCACGCCACCAGACCGCCGACAGCAAGACCGAAGTGGGTCAACACAACAGCCGGAGGGAAGTGGGTGGCCGCGCCAGGCCCCCTGGTCAGACCTCCGCGCCCTACCCAGCGCATCAGCATGAAGAACCCGATCCCGGCCGTCACCAGCCAGGCCACCAGAGCAGCGATGGCCATCCCAACCTCCTCGAACCCGTCATCTATCGGATAATGCAATTGACGGTAGAGCAGCCAGGCTTCTATCGTCAAGGTATCTGTCCTTTAGGAGACTGAAATGCGGGATGTCGATGTGGCAGGCATCAGCTCGCTGGCCGATCCGGTTCGCCGGCAGCTGTACCGGTTCGTGTGTTCGCAGGCTGAACCGGTCAGCCGGGATCAAGCCGCCGAAGCAGTAGGCGTCGCCCGGCATCAGGCCAAGTTCCACCTCGACCGGCTCGAAGCCGAAGGTCTACTGCAGAGCGACTACGTCCGGCTGACCGGACGCAGTGGACCCGGCGCAGGGCGACCGGCCAAGCGATACCGGCGAGGCGGCAGCGAGCTCAGCGTCACCATCCCCCCGCGCGAGTACGATCTCGCCGGGCACATCATGGCCGAGGCGATCACCGACAACGCATCGACGGGCACCCCGATCGCCGAAGCGCTCGCGAAGGCTGCCGCCGCCCACGGACGAGCCATCGCCGCTGGTTCGTACGATCCGGCCTCAGCGTCTGATGCGCTCAACCGTAGCCTCCGGCTTCTTGCCGACCACGGATACGAACCCCGCCGGCTGGGCCGAACCGTTGTTCTTACCAACTGCCCGTTCCACAGTCTTGCCCGAACTCACACCGAGCTCGTCTGCAACATGAACAAGGCCCTGCTTGCCGATTTCGCGGAATCGATCGCGCCAGACCTCTTTGAGGTCCGGCTCGAACCCGGCGAGGACAGGTGCTGCGTGATCCTCGCCGAGAACGTCTGACCAGCACCGGCGCGGTACGCGAGTCGCGCAGCCATCCGCTGCAGAACTCTCGGGCCGCTGGGACCAGAATCTCGCCATGGGTTACTACCTGTTGGAGTACGCACTGATCGATGACTATGTGGCTCGGCGTGCAGCGTTTCGGGAGGAGCATCTAGCGCTCGCTCGGGAGGCCTACCGCCGTGGGGATCTGATCCTCGCCGGTGCCCTCGCGGAGCCGGTGGATCGAGCGACTCTGGTCTGGCGGACGGACGATCGTTCCGTCATTGAGCGTTTCGTCGACGGTGATCCTTACGTTCACAATGGCCTGGTCACCTCATGGGCCATCCGACCCTGGACCGTCGTCATCGGGGAGGGATCGGGACAGAACTGAGCCCGGCCGGTGAGCCCCGAGGGTGATGGGGCCGCGCCGCCATCGCCCAAGTCCGCCCGTCCTTCACCGCCCATGGGATATCGGAGAACTGCGGTCACTCCAGCGGCTCTGGCTTCCGCCCGCCCTTCACGCCGGCCTCCTCCAGTCGCTTCTTGACCGCCACGAGCTTGTAGACGAAGACCGCAGCGGCGGTGACTGCGCCGGCATCATCGAGGAGGCCGAGAGGTCCGAGCATCACCTCAGGCAACACGTCCACCGGGCTCGCCAGGTAGACCAAAGACCCGATCATCGCGATCAGCCCGCGCGGGGGGATTCGGTAGCGCCACATCACGAACCCGATGACGGCCACCCCGAGCAGCGCGAGGACGCCGAGCAGCACAAGCACCACGGTTAGCAGGTCGGACATGTCCATGGCGCCCACTGTGCCTCATGCGCCCAGCGAACGGGCCAGGATCGGTGAGCCGAGGGCGATGCCGTCGCCGGATGGTGGGTTCCGCTGGGCGTTCAGCTCCGTCTGGTCAGGTAACCGGTAGCAGTTTCCAGCCAGTCCTTCAGAGCAGGGTCGTCGCGCAGCGCCCTGGCTTCGACTCGAATCCATCCTTCGCCCATCGAGCGGCCCGCTCCCATCTCCGCGCGAGAGACGTCCGGCCGCTCGAGCAGCCGCGCATCGTCGGCTGGATCGACTCGGACGAGCAGGCTGCCGTCCTTGTACGCGGCTACTGCCATGGCCTCGTCGACCATGACCGCTACCGCACCGAACATGCGCACCTCCCGTACCTGCCGGTCGGGCAGCAACGCCCGTACGCGGTCGACAAGCACCCGCGCCGGGTCGTCAGCAGCGTGATCCTGGGTCATGCGGGTCGCTGTGACGGCGGGACGTAGCCGAGGCGGTCGAAGGCGAGGCGGATCTCGACGATCTGTCCGTTGCGTACGGTGAACAGCTCACTGGCCATCGTGGTGGTCGTTCCCGCGGTCTGCGGGAAGTACCACAGCGCCACCCGGTCACCATCGGTCATCCGGGCGTGCTCGGGTACGCCGGTCAGCATCGGGAGAAAGCTGGTGAGGTAGTGGTGCCAGTCGCTCTTGGTGGTGACATTCTCGTCGGGCGCGAAGCACCGGACATCGTCGGAGACATAGCCGAGTGCGCGGTCGACGTCGCCGCGGGTCCAGGCTTGGTGGTAGGCCTCCACCGTCGACAGCGGATCGGTCTCAGGCATCAGCACTCTCCTTGGTGGTTGGTTGCCAGGTGTCGGGCGGGAGCTGCTCGCCGGCGACAGCTCGAGCGAGGCGGGGCAGGAAGTGCCCCCAACCCTCGATGTGGCCGGGTGCCTCGTCAGCGGGCAAGTCGCTGTGGACGACCTCGACCCGGGTCCCGGCGCTGGTCGGCGTCAGCTCGAAGGACACGGTCGAGGTACCGGGAGGGAGGCTCGCGCTCCCGGCGAACCCCCACGAGACCGTGACTCGTCGAGGTGGGTCCACCTCGAGGAACATGCCTCGCACGGGGTAGCCCGCGACGTTCACCGCGAACTGCCCTCCGGGTACGGGGTCGAGCGAGGCCCACTGGCCCAGCCAGGAGGTCATCCCGGCATCCGTCACCAGGAACTCGAAGACCCGCTCCGGAGCTGCCCCGATGTCGACCGACGTCCGATGCTCAGTCATCGCCGCTCGCCACGGTCGCCGGTGTTGCCGACGCCGGCGGTCCGGAGGACTCCACCGCACGCTTCAGTGCATCCAGCCGCTCGGGCCAGAAGTCGTCGAAGAACCCCTTACCGACCGCGAGCCCCTCCACACGGACTGCGAACAGATGACGGGTGCCGGAACGCGACCCCGTCACCAGGCCGGCTGCCCCAAGTACCTTCAGGTGGTGGGACACGATCTGTTGGGACAGCCCCAACGCATTCGCGACCTCGCCGACCGCGGCGCGCTTGTGGCGAACGATTGCCAGGATGGCACGGCGGTTCGGGTCGGCGAGAGCGTGGAACGTCTGGTCCAGCGGGTCAGCAACATCGCCCATTGAGCACCTCCGTCCCGCAATCTACCAATCATGGCTTGTACAAGCCAGTATTTGTGATCGTTGGGCAGGTGCCTCAGCGCCGGCCCGAGGCGGCGGTGATCGCGAAGTACGTCAGCAAGCCGAGACTGATGGACGCCGGTCGGGCGTACCCGCCAACTGGGGCCGGGAGAATGCCGAAAGTGGAAAGAGTGGCCATCACGAACGGAAAGGGCGTCACGGCCGATCGCCAGGCGGTTGCGGAGCTGCGATGACGGAGCGCCGCGACCGTCAGACTGGCACTGAAGGCGGCGAGCGCACCGAGTGACGCGGCCGCGCTGATCGCCAGCAGGCGGGTGCCGGAGCGCGGCGATTGCCGTGCACCGTTGTCCGACTCGAGGCCGTCTTCCGCCGCCCGCTTGTAGGCCAGGATCACCGCTGCACAGCACTGGTGGGTGACGACCCCCGAGACCGCGAACGCGGTAGCCGAGGCTCCGGCGATCCTCCGCTCGCGTCCGGCGCGGACGGTGCGACTGATCCCTCGCATGGCCAGCCACTGCAGCAGGCCGATCCCGACATGGCCGGTAAGCGTTCCGGCGTGGATGCGACGTGTAGAAAGGGCGGCGCCGTTCCACAAGGACCGCCACCTGTTGTCGGCATCGATGTGCGGAGGGACCATCCCGGCAGCTTGGTCGAACTCTCGGCCGGAACAGGGCCGGCCGAGGATGAGTACGTCTCCGATCGCGGTCACCAGCGCTCCGGTCAGACCGACCAACGCGAGGCGGCGGCGGCCAGTGGGTCGAGGAACGGCAGGCGATCTGGCCATGACGGCATGCTAAGCCGTGATGACGTCCGTCACGGCTGGGCGAAGGTGCCAGTACCAGCGCAGCGGCGGCTGTCGCGCCACGCCCTCAGGTGATTGCTACGCCCCGGCGGTTGCGATTTACTACCCCCGGGCGAAAAATTCCCAAGTACCCCTCCGGCTGCCGGCCAGGCAGTTGATCCCTTCCCGCCGTCTGGCGACGGATGAGCATTTTGGGAGCACAGTGCGACGCAGCACCCTGTTCGCGGTGGTCTTCGTTCTGCTCGTGGGTCTGGTTCAGTTCACCGGGGCCCCGCCGGCCGCTGCGCTGACGCTTCCTGCGGGCTTCAGGCTGGTGGACTATCCCACCGGGCAGCCGGCGTACAACCTCACCAACTTTGCTTGGCTCGAGGATGGGGGGTTGCTCACCAGCGGCAAGGACGGCACGATCACCTTCCTTCCCCCCGGAGGCCGTCCGCGGGTACTGACGAAGGTGCCGTCAGTGCGGGCAACCGGTGACCACGGCGTGCTCGGGTTCGCCCTGGCGAACGACTATCCGACGACGGGTCGCGTCTTCATCGCCTACGACAAGGGTTCCGCCGCCGGTACCGGATTCGGGATGGTGGAGGAGTGGAGAGCCTCGCCGGCCACCAGCCCGTCGAGCTTCAGCCGCACGCGGACCATCATCGACGGCAGCGCCATGTCGCCTCAGTTGGTGCAGGTCACCACCACACACGCCATCGACACCGTTGCGGTCGCTCCGGACGACACGTTGTTCGTCAGCGTCGGTGACGACGCAGGCAACAGCGGCAGCCTGAACACCCTGCGAGCGCAGGACCTGAACCAGCCCTACGGCAAGCTGCTGCACCTGACCGCCGACGGTCAGGGCGTTCCCACCAACCCCTACTACTCCTCCACGACGCCCAAGTCGTGGCGCAGCATGGTGTACGCCTCCGGCTTCCGCAACCCCTTCCGCTTCAGTCTCGACCCCCGATCGGGGATCCCGCACGTGGGCGACGTGGGGTGGGTAACGGCTGAGGAGATTTCCACGGTGAGGCCCGGAGCCAACGCCGGTTGGCCGTGCTATGAGGGCAAGGACCGCACCACCTTCTCCTCTCACAGCGTCTGTCAGGCGCTCTACACCGCGGGATCGGCCCAGCCGCCGATCTGGAGCTACCCGCTCGCGGGCGCGGGCGCGGCCATCGTCGGAGGGGTGCACTACACCGGCGCGTCCTACCCGACGCAGTACCGCAACTCCTACTTCTTCGGCGACTACACCCGAAAGAAGATCTGGACGTTGGCAACCGATCTCCAAGGTCAGTTGACGCGCGAGCCGGAAGCCGACGGATTCGGGACCGACGCCGGCGCCCCCGTTGCTTTCCACGCAGGTCCCAACGGCGACGTGACCTATGCGGACCTCATCAGCGGACAGGTCCGACGACTGGTCTACAACCCGGGCAACCGGGCGCCCGTCGCCCGATTCGCCTACACCACGGACGCTGACACTCGAAGGGTCAGCTTCTCGGCCGGGGGGTCCTACGATCTGGACGGCGATCAACTCACCTACTCCTGGGACTTCGGCGACGACACTGCGGGATCGGGTGAGACGGTCAGCCACACCTACGCGTCGGGAAGCGCCGTAGCGGTCACCTTGACGGTGCGGGACCAGCTGGGTGCCAGCGGGACCACCACGGCGACTCTCCATCCCCAGGACCACACGCCGAGGCTCACCCTGAATGCACCACCGGCCAGGACCTACGCCGTAGGCGACACCGTGTCGCTGTCGGCCACCGCTACCGACGTCGAGGACGGAAGCCTGACAGTCAGCTGGGACACCGCCCTGCTGCACTGTCCGTTCGCGGGCAGCTGTCACCTGCACCCGGACGGCACGGTCTCCGGTGCGACCTATAGCCGGCGCTTCACCGACCACGGCAACGACACCACCATGCTGGTGACGGCTCGGGTCCAGGACTCCAGGGGAGCGACGGCAACCGCCACCTACGAAGCCAGGCCCAAGCTCCGTACGGTTGCGGTCAACAGCCCGGTGGCGGTCAGCATCAACGGGGTCGAGGCGGCCTCAGCGCAGGTGGTGGTGGGATCGGCCGTGGAACTCAACGC
>DASQVB010000406.1:0-2341 GCA_035640975.1 Pseudonocardiaceae bacterium | reverse complement strand
CGTCCGCTGCTCGCCGAGTTGACGGAGTGCGAGCACCTTGCCGACGAGCTGTCCGGGCGGCATTGTCAGGTTGTTCAGCGTCGGAGGTGGCTGGGTAGTTCTCACCGGGGATGTGGCTGTGCGGCGGCCTGGGTCAGGCGGCTGTGGGCAGGCCGACGACCTGGTTCCAGGTTGCGAATCTGGTGTCCATCTCGTGGCGGTAGCTGGATGCGGTGAGTCGATGTCGGCGTGGCCGAAAGTGCGGGGAGATGCCGCTGAACGCCGACAGAAATCGCTGGGCTGCGCCGGTGAGCGGAATTTTTTCATCGCCCGTTCGCGCTGCCTCGTGGGTTGGTGGGAGTTCTCCACCCGGTTGTTCGTGTGGATGTGGCGAAGCGGGCTACGGTCCCTCGTTTATGTCGATGAGTGGTTCGACTGTTCCGGCTGGTTCCAGGTCGGAGGTTGTCCCGGCACTCGTGGAAGTTGAGGCGGCGGTCCCCCGCCTGAGTCCTGCCGTGCGGTAGGTACTCGGGTGAACCGCCAAGAACACCACGAGGAAGGGGACCACCGTGCAGAAGAAGTACCAGAAGACCGAGATCGAGACGAGCCAGCCTGCCGTGCCGGAGCAGGTGAGCGTGGCGTTGGCCGAGCTGGCCGGCGAGGTGCAGGAGGGCCTGCTGGCCCTGGCGGTGGGCACCGGGCTGCAGGTGATGGCCGCGATGATGGAAGCCGACGTGACCGCGGCGTGCGGGCCGAAGGGCCGCCACGACCCAAAGCGCACGGCCACTCGGCACGGCCACGGAGTGGGGTCGGTGAGCCTGGGCGGGCGCCGGGTACCGGTGCAGCGGCCGCGAATGCGCGCCACCGACGGATCTGGGGAGCTGGCGGTGGCGTCCTATGAGTTGTTCTCGGACACCGAGGTGCTCGGCCGGATGGCGATGGAGCGGATGCTGGCCGGGTTGTCGACCCGGCGCTACCCGGTGGGCCTGGAGCCGGTCGGGTCGCGCACCGAGCGCAGCGCCACGAGCACCTCCAGATCGGCGGTGTCGCGCCGGTTCGTCGCCGCGACCGAGACCGCGCTGGCCGAGCTGCTGGCCGCGGACCTGTCCGAGCTGGACCTAGTCGGGCTGATGATCGATGGAGTGCACTTCGGCGAGCACTGCTGCGTGGTCGCCCTGGGCCTCGGCATCGACGGCACCAAACACCCGTTGTCGCTGGTCGAGGGCTCCACTGAGAACGCCACCCTGGTCACCGACCTGATCGTGGGGCTGCGCGAACGCGGCCTGGACGTCACCAAACCCATCCTGGTGGTGCTTGATGGATCCAAGGCGCTGCGCCGCGCGGTGCTCGATGTGTTCGACCGCCCAGTGATCGCTCGCTGCCAACTACACAAGATCCGAAACATTCAAGATCGGCTGCCGGAGAAGATGCGCTCGGTCGTGGCCTCACGGATGCGGCGGGCTTACCACGCCGACTCCGCGCTGGCCGCCGAGGCCGAACTGACCGCCCTGACCACCGAACTCGACCGCACCCATCCCGGCGCCGCGGCCAGCCTGCGCGAAGGCATGGCCGAGACTCTGACAGTACTGCGGCTGAACATGTCGCCCACCCTGGCCCGCACGTTCCGCTCGACCAACGCCGTGGAGTCAATGATCTCGATTTGTCGTGATCACGCCAGCAATGTCAAACGCTGGCGCGACGGGCAGATGGCCCTGCGCTGGTGCGCCGCGGGCATGGTCGAGGCCGGCAAGCAGTTCCGCCGGGTCAACGGCCACCTACACCTACGATCCCTGCGCGACACGCTGGAACGGCTCACCCAACCTGTCGGTACCACCGGCCATGATGAGCAGGCCCAGGCCGCCTAATAATCGACGGGCCGCCGCCGAAGTTCCACGGGACTCGGGACATCCTCGCTTGGCGCATTGTGGCGTCCCTCTCAGGGGCTCTCGGTGCACGAGGGGGTGCACACCGGCACCCGCGTGTCACCTCACCCGCCTGACGGAAACGAAAGGTGACGTCGGTGGGGACACCGGGCGAGATTCGGTGGTGAGCTCGCGGAGCAAGATCGACAGCTCCGCGCCGTCGATCGAGTCCCCGATTGGCTGCGACGGCACGGCCGACGCCGAAGCAGGCAGCGGGTTGTCGGCGTCTGAAATGCTTGACACGCTGCCGCCCGCGGGGATCGTAGTCGCACCCTGGACCGTGACTCGCTGGGCCGCGGCCGTGGTCACGGACACGAGCTCGTCGTCGGTGTCCCCGTCGTTGACGATGGTGACCAGCAGGGGGGCGTCCTCTCCTCGGTCGTAGCCGGGGAACTCGGCGTCTGCGCCAGGCTCGCTGAGCACCGCGTCGCGCAGCTTGA
>DASQVB010000405.1:0-16371 GCA_035640975.1 Pseudonocardiaceae bacterium | reverse complement strand
AAAGAACGGCGAATTCGACTTTAAGGGCGGAAGTGTCGATTCTCGGGCTTCCACAGGGCAAGGCGAGGACTGTGCGACGAGGATAGGAGCGCGCCATTCGGCCGATTAGATGATAGGCCTTGGATCACCTTCTCGCCTATTGCTGTTCCGTGAGTGAGCGTTAATGATCGGCCGGGTAATGGTGGACAGATCCACCATGCAGAGCAGATAGCGGTGTTACCGCCGGTCGTTGATCTGACCCGCTCGCTGAGCCACCACTTGGGTGATAACCGTGGCCACCGGACGCCAGGTGATCCGCAGCAGCCATCGGCGATGCCCAGCACCGCTGTCATACCGCGGCACCGCCGCGGTGAACAGCATCTCCTCGCCGCCTAACTGCTCCAGCTTCACCTTCCAATTACCGTGTGGCTGCACATCTAGCACCGATCGCCATACCCTGACAGCGCGCAACGCCGTCCCTACCGTGACTGGGGACTTGACCTTCGACAGCCAAAAACCCTGTCTGGAGACGGCGTTGCGCTCTGAACGATCATGATCAAGTCATCCACGGGAACTGTAGAAGAGTCCGCTTTACTGCATCGGCTGCGGCGGCGATCTGCAATCGGTTTGGACTCCCTGGCGAATCCTGACCTCGCCACCGATACGATCTTATGTCATCTAGCGCCATTGGGTAAAAGGCGCACGATGTAAGTCTGCAAACACGTTCGACGAGGTTGGATTGATCAAATTCCTGAGTCCCGAACGGTCAGCTACTCTGGTCGAGCAGCGATACGATCCGCCAAGGTGAGGGAACCCACATGGCTAACGCACTTCGCCGTAGATTGCTATTTCGGAGGAGCAGCCGGTGCACCGGAGGGGGATGCGTGGAGGTGGCGCCCTTGCCCGACGGTGGTGCCGTCGTGCGGGACACCAAGGACCGCAGCCGTGAACCACTCACCTTCGATGGGCGAGAGTGGGCCGACTTCATCTCTGGGGTCAAGAACGGGGAGTTCGACTTCTGATCTCTGGATCGTGAGTGGGTAACAGTGCCATGACACTGTTACCCACTCACGACGCGCGCTGCTACCGCAGCGCGCGGTTTATTGCCGACACGACAGCGTTCAGCGAAGCGGTGACGATGGACCCGGAGACGCCGACACCCCACAGGACCTGCTCGCTGACGGAGCACTCGAGGTACGCCGCAGCCGCGGCGTTATCACCGGCCGACATGGCGTGCTCGGAGTAGTCGAGCACCCGAACGTCGAATCCCAGCGTGGCCAGCGCATCGACGAAGGCCGCGATGGGGCCGTTGCCCGAGCCGGTGATCTTGTGTTCCTCACCTTCCACGAGCACGTTGGCCTGGATCTCGTCGTGGCCCTCGCCGTCGTCTGACAGCTGGTGTCGTAGGACCCGCAGGGGAGTGCTCCGGTCGAGGTAATGCTCGGCGAAAAGGTCTCGAATCTGCTGCGGCGAGACCTCGCCCCCTCCGGTGTCGGTGTGCTGCTGGATGACGCGAGAGAACTCGATCTGCAGCCGTCGCGGCAGCTCCAGCTGGTGCTCGGCCTTCATCACGTAGGCGACGCCGCCCTTGCCGGACTGCGAGTTGACCCGGATCACTGCCTCATAGGTGCGCCCGACGTCTTTGGGGTCGATGGGAAGGTAGGGCACCTCCCAGCGATGCTCATCCAGCCTGAGGCCGGCTCGAGCCGCGTCGGTCTGTAGCGCCCGCAATCCTTTGTTGATCGCATCCTGGTGGCTGCCGGAGAACGCGGTGTAAACCAGGTCGCCGCCGTAGGGGTGCCGCTCGGAAACCGGCAGCTGGTTGCAGTATTCGACGGTGCGGCGGATCTCATCGATGTCGGAGAAGTCGATCTGGGGGTCGATTCCCTGACTGAATAGGTTCATTGCCAGCGTCACCAGGCACACGTTGCCGGTGCGTTCCCCGTTACCGAACAGGCAGCCTTCGATACGTTGCGCGCCTGCCTGGTAACCCAGCTCGGCGGCAGCAACCGCGGTGCCACGGTCGTTGTGCGGATGCAGCGAGAGGACCACCGCACTGCGCCGCTCCAGGTTTCGATGCATCCACTCGATGGAGTCGGCGTAGACGTTGGGCGTGGCCATCTCGACGGTGGCTGGCAAATTCACGATTACCGGCGCGTCCGCCGTGGGCTGCCAGATCTCGGTGACCGCGTTGCACACCTCGGCGGCGTACGACAGCTCGGTACCGGTGTAGGACTCCGGCGAGTACTCAAAGCGGAAGTCGGTGTCAGAGTACTTGCCCGCATACTCCATAAGCATCTCGGCCGCTGAGGTGGCCATCTTCTTGATCCCCTCGCGCTCCTCCCGAAACACCACCCGGCGCTGCAGGATCGACGTCGAGTTGTAAATGTGCACGATCGCCTTGTGCGCGCCCTCCAGCGCCTCGAAGGTGCGCTCGATCAGTTCCGGCCGGCACTGTGACAGCACCTGGATGCGCACATCTTCGGGCACAACACCCTCAGTGATGATCTCGCGGACGAAGTCGAAATCGGTTTGACTGGCCGAAGGGAACCCGACCTCGATCTCCTTGTAGCCCATCCGCACCAGCAACTCGAACATCCGTCGCTTGCGTGCCGGGCTCATCGGGTCGATCAAGGCCTGGTTGCCGTCCCGCAGATCAACCGCACACCACTGCGGTGCCCGGCTGATCGTGACGTCGGGCCAAGTGCGGTCCGGCAGTGATACCGGTTCCACAGTCTGAGCGAAGGACCGGTAGCGGTGCGCAGGCATTGCGCTGCCGCGTTGGAGGTTCCATCGAGGCTGGTCAAGCGGAACTACTGCGGTGGGAGCTTGGATGCGGCTGGTGTCGCCTGCGGTGAACGTACTGGGTTCGGCATCACTGGGGCCGATTTCAGCCGCTTTAGGGGTCCTCGTCTGCTTCGGTGCCATCTCTGCGCCTTCTGGTAGCCGGGCTATCCGACCGGCGGATGCGCGCGGGCGACTCCGCGACGGGGGGCCGGTCGTCGTCAGACCCCGTCGCGGCGGCGAAGCAGCAGGGCGCGTGCCACGCGATGACGGTAGCCGGGTCCTGCCAGCAACACGCAACCACCGTCCCAGGTAGTGAGATCCCTGCTGTGTCCGTTCCCTCACGAACAGTGCACGCCGTGGCAGACCGTGGCAGACTTTCGGTATGGGTGGAACTGTTCGGGACTCTTCCAGCCGCGCGTCGTTCCGCGGAGGTCGCGCCAGGATCGTCGGAGTGCTCGCGGCCTTGATCCGGATCGTGGGTTGGCTCTTTGTCTTGATCTTGGTGGCGCACATCGCGCTCACGTTGGGCGAGGCTAATCCGGCCAATGGCATCACGAGGTTCGTCGCGTACTGGGCGGAGCGCCTCCAGCTCGGCTTCCAGAACCTCTTCACTCCAGCCGACGTGGAAACGCGGATACTGCTCAACGTCGGCCTTGCCGCGCTTTTCTGGCTTGTGGTGAGTTCCGTGCTGGCGCGACTGGTGCGACGTCTCGGCTGATTCAGCCAGCGCTGGGCTGTCCGTGGCCGCCGGGCAGCACTGATTACGGGCTGTGCGACAGGACGGGAGCGTCCCACGAGCAGCTATTCCGGGTGAACGATCCGATATTCATCCCTTCGGGAACAATGACTACGCATAGTAGTTTAACTCTCTGTATGGAGCCCTACGCGATACGTTACCGGCGGGTTTCGTCCGAGCATGGTAGCCCTACGTAACCAACTAACTAAGAGCTTAGAGCGGCTGCACGACGGTATCTCGGCGATCACCGCCCGAAGTGCCCCTTCTTGTCACGGCCATGCTTTGACGCATAATTCCTGTTCAAGCGCTTGCATGGGTTGTTGTCATGATCATTGCGGCGCGCTGGTGGCGCCTTCAAGCCGCCTCGGCAACCGTCACTGTGGCGTTGGTTTGGGCCTCAGCTTGGGTGCGCGACTACGCTGTGTCCTCAGCATGTGACCGCTTGCGTTCTTGGTCGACTTGATCCAAGCTGCCGCTTACCTGACGGGAGCAGCTGTCCCGGGGAGGCGTGCTGAGAAAGGAGGCCGTCCCAGCGGCGTCGGCCGTTGCGGCGACACTCGTTTGTCTCTGCCGTGACTCCTCGCCTCTGCACGCTTCCCGCTGCACGAACAACCCTGCACAAGGAAGCGGTGGTGGAGTTGGCTAGAACCGACGCTCGAGCCAGTGGATCTGGAGGAGCTGGACTGTTCAACGTTGTGAGCGTTGTGGTCCTCGTGTTTGGAGTGCTGATCATCGGGATAGCGGCTGCGCTTCTCGCCCGAACTCTGGCGGCGGCACAGAGCATCGACAAGAAGGCGCAGACTATCCAGGGAAACGCTGGCAACATCAACGTTGCGACCGACTCGGTCGTGCAGCTTAACCGGACGAATGAGCTCGCCTCCTCGATCTTGTCGAGCGCGAAGCCGCTGGAGAATCAACTCCGAACGGTTGACACTGTCGCCCGCGACATCGACGGATTGGCGGGGTCCATCAACACAACCGCAGGGAGCATCAACGGGGCGGCCGGGACGATCAATCAGAGCGCGGTCACCATCAACGCCACCGCGCAAGACATTGAAGGTAACGCCAGGACAATCAACGCCAGTGCGGCGACGATCAATGGCACGGCGAGAGGAATCAACACTCAGGTCGCGTTGATTCTCGAAGTCGCTCAGCGCATCGACGCCGACGCGGTGCAGATCAATCAGAACCTCGCGGAGACCGTCATCCTCGCCCAGAACATCAACACCGACAGTAGCAACATTCTCAACCAGGCCATCAGGGCCGAACTGACGTCCCGCTGCATTAATGCCAAGGTGCGTCTTAACCTGATCGCCCCGCCCGACCCGCCTTGCTAGGAGGACGCGGAAGATGACAACGCAACAAATCAGTCGGTCGTCGACCGTCAGCTCCGGACCTCCCTCCGGGAGCAGTTCATTCGTCAGGTGGCTGTGGATCTGGGTCACCCTGGGCATCATCGTCGTGGTGGTCGTAATTGGGTTCTTGATCGGCATCGTGCGAGCGCTCGAGTCGATTGATGTCGGTCTGTTCAGTGCGTCTAACTCCGTGGCGGGCGCCACGGGCGACGTCACGGCGCTGCCCAACTACATCCAGACGATCAACGGTGCGCTGACGGACATCGACACCGCGCTCAAGCCGATCCGCGGTCAGGTCGGCGATGCCACTGCTTCGCTGCAGTCGATTCGGGGTTCCCTGCAGACGGTTGACGCGTCGTTGAAGGACACCAACAACGCCCTGGGTAACATCAACTCGTCACTGATCAGCACCTCGGGTCTGTTGGTTTCCACCTCGACCTCGGTGGCCACCGTCAGCGGCTCGCTGATCGACACCTCTAACATCCTGGTGCAGGTCCTCGGCAACGCGGGGGCAATCGAACTCACCCTCGAGTCGATCCAGAACGCGAACAGCCAGGGCACCGCGCTGATCGTCCAGCAGGTGGATGTCATCAACGGGAACCTGGCACGTATTCAGAACGACACCTTCAACATCAACCTGGAACTCCAGGAAGTCAACCGCCAACTCCTCAACATCTGCACGTCGCCAGTGCTGTCCTTGCTGCCGCCATTCAGGTGTGACCCTGAGCGCCCTTAGGAGGTGACTGAATGCGACGCTTGACCGCCAATGCTCTTCCGGGCATCATGCTCGTGCTTGTCATCATCTGGGCGCTGTTTGCGGTGCTGATGCTGACCGGCATTATCAGTACCGCGCAGCGGATCGAGAGCCGAGTCGGCGTGATCAACAATGCGGTGACGCCGATCAACGCCGAGCTCGACGTTGTTCCGATCCTCGCCCAAGTTCAGGACACCGCCGGGCAGATCCGGGACGCGGCTGTGCCACTGACCGGCATCATCGGAAGCGTGGCCAATTCCGCCAGCAGTATCGACCGCACTGCCAAGCAGATCCTGAGTTCGGCAGAGTCGATCAACAGGTCGGCGAAGTCGATCAATCAGTCGGTATTGCAGATCAATCCTGCCGTGGTGTCAATCGAGGCCACACTGAACTCGATCGAGGCTAGCGCCACTTCGATCAATGCTAACGCGCGCACGATCGGAGAGAACTTCATCGAGATCGTCGACCTTGGTTACGACATCAAGACCAGGGTCACCATCGCCAGCGCTCAGGCCGATGACATCATCAGGGAGACCCAGGGCATCGAAGCCGAACTCGACGATACTCTCGCCGAAGTCGTTCGGATCGAGAACAATGCCACAGGAATCGCCAGCTCTCCGTTAATTATGAATGCGGCCAACGGGGGCCCGATGAGTGAAATGGCTCTTGCCGCCTCTGGTGCACGAGGGCCGACTACTCAGGCTGGGTTGCCGGTATTCAATCTGCTACCAGCGGTGCCGGCGCTCGGAGTTCCTGCGCTGCCGTTGCCGCCGGTCGGGCAGCTGACGGCGGACCTCAACAAGACCCTGTTGGGTCTGCCGGTGTTGAGTGACGTTGGCAATGTCCTCGGCTCCGTAGCTGCACCGAAGTAGCCGCTGAAGAGTCCGAGATAGTTCTAATCGGGGGCGCCGACCTAGACGGGTCGGCGCCCCCGATTGTCGTTCTTGATGACTGGTGTTCTGGGGGCCGGTTTCCAGTCCCGCGCTGGCCGCCCGTTCAGAGCTTCAGCACCTCACCGTAGGGCGCGACGTGGACCTCGGTTCCCACCGGTGCCAGCTCGCGGAACAGGTCGTAGTGCTTGTCAGGTTTGGCGAGAATGGCTTGGTGGATCGGCACTGCGAGCCCAGGATCGACTGCACGGAGATAGTCCACCGCCTCGGAAACCTTGAGCCACGGTGCCGCGGTAGGCAACAGCAGCACGTCGACGTCGCGGTTGACTACGGTGAACGAGTCCCCGGGATGCATGATCGCGCCTGCCCCACCATCAATGAGGTAGCCATTGTTCGGGATCACCGGGATGTCCGGATGGATCACACCGTGGTCACCACCGATCACCTCGACCGTCACGCCGGCTAGCTCCAGTCGCCCGCCAGGACGCACCACCCGGTGTGGGATGCCCGCATCAGCCAGTGACTTTGCCGAGCCGACGTCGACGATCAACTGGGCCGCTGGGTTTGCGGCCAGCAGGGCAGGCAACCGATCGAGGTCGAGGTGATCGGGATGCTGATGAGTCACCAGAATCGCATCGAGTCCGGCGAGCTCCTCGAAGCCGGCTGAGTAGACCCCGGGGTCCAGCAGCAGTCGAGCTGCCCCGATCTCAGTCAGCACACAGGACTGCCCCAGGTGCACGATCTGCATGGTGGGTCACCTCCTCGCGAGGGGTCAGCCGTCAGCCTGCCACGCCCCGAGCAGCTCGGCCTCCTCGACCGAAGCGGTGCCATGGGTGCTCGGACTCCCGGTAGCCTCGACGGCGTGGCACGAGTTGTCGTCGACGTGGTCTTGAAACCGGAAATTCTTGACCCGCAGGGTCAGGCGATCGCACGCGCGCTGCCCCGGCTGGGTTTCGAAGGGGTGCACGAGGTGCGGCAGGGTAAGCACTTCGAGCTGGACGTCGCGGACACCGTCAATGATTCGGACCTGCACAGGATGGCGGGTGAGCTGTTCGCCAACCCGGTGCTCGAAGAGTGGACGGTGCGGCGACTGTGAGTATGGCGTCCTGCCGTATCGGAATCATCACCTTCCCCGGCACGCTCGACGACGTCGACGCCGCCCGTGCAGTGCGTCACGCTGGCGCCGAGGCGGTATCGCTGTGGCATGCCGATGACGACCTGCACGGGGTAGACGCCGTCGTGGTGCCCGGCGGGTTCTCCTACGGTGACTACCTGCGCGCCGGCGCGATCGCCGCCCACCAGCCGGTGCTTCGGGCCTTGATCAACGCAGCTGGCCGCGGCACGCCGGTCCTGGGCATCTGCAACGGTTTCCAGATCCTGTGCGAGGCAGGTTTGCTGCCCGGCGCGCTGGTCCGCAATGTCGGACTGCACTTCGTCTGCCGTGATCAGCGACTGCGGGTGGAGAGCAGCGCGACGGCCTGGACGGGTCGCTATCCGCCGGGTGCCGAGATCCTGGTGCCGTTGAAGTCCATCGAGGGCCGGTATGTGGCTGATGCGATGACGTTGGCCGAGCTCGAACGCGACGGCCGGGTGGTGCTTCGCTACCTCGGCGCCAGCCCGAACGGAGCGGCGAACGGCATCGCCGGGGTCGTCTCGGCGGATGGCCGGGTAGTTGGGCTGATGCCGCATCCCGAGCACGCGATCGACTCGCTCACCGGTCCCTCCGCTGACGGTCTGGACCTGTTCCGTTCAGCCGTGGACGCGATACTTGGCGCGGTGCCCGCCTAACCCTGTTCGGGAACGGAAGGACCCTCACCACGGCCAGCCCAGCGCGGCAACGGGTCGGCGACCGCGAAATCGGCGACGAACGGCTCGGCGACGGTGAGGCGCGGACCTGCCCCGTCATCTGGTAGCAGTCACCGTGCCCGATGCTGTGCACGCTGACCAGCGGCGGCTCGGGTTCGATCCGCCAGTAGTGCGAGATCCCATAGCGCGCGTACAGCGCGGGCTTGGTGGCGCGGTCCTCGAGATGGCTGCCTGGCGACTCGATCTCGACGGCCTGCGTCACGGCGAGCGGTTCGGGCGCGGTCGCCTCCAGGCGCACGCCGAGGTGCATCACGACGGCCTGATGCAGGCTCGACGGTGAGGGCGACACGGTCAGCGCTCCATCCGTCAACTCGTAACGGTGGTGGCTCTCGGGAAACGCGTCGAGGTCGTCGACGGTCTAGCTCCCGGACGGGATCGTGAGCAGCGCATCGGTCATCGTCGCCTTCTCGTGGATGGAGTCTGGGGCGCCGCATACTCTCGATGGGTGCCCAACCCCAGCATCGACTCCGTGCAGCACGCTGCCGCCAGCCCTGAGCATCCCCAGCCGTACCGGGAGCTGGGGCTGGCCGACGACGAGTACGCGCGGATCCGGGAGATTCTCGGACGCCGGCCCACCGAGGCCGAATTGGCGATGTACTCGGTGATGTGGAGTGAGCACTGCTCCTACAAGTCCTCCAAGGTGCACCTGCGCTATTTCGGCGAGACGACCACCGCAGCGATGCGGCAACGGATGCTCGCCGGTATCGGCGAGAACGCCGGCGTGGTCGAGGTCGGGGACGGCTGGGCGGTCACCTTCAAGGTCGAATCGCACAATCATCCCTCCTATGTGGAGCCCTATCAAGGAGCAGCGACCGGGGTCGGCGGGATCGTGCGCGACATTATGGCGATGGGCGCCCGGCCGATCGCGGTGGTCGACCCACTGCGGTTCGGGCCTGCCGACGCCGCCGACACGAAACGGGTGCTGCCCGGGGTCGTCGCCGGGATCGGGGGTTACGGCAACAGCCTTGGCTTGCCCAACATCGGTGGTGAGGTGGCTTTCGATCCCTCCTACGCGGGTAACCCCCTGGTCAATGCGCTGTGCGTGGGAGTGATGCGGGCCGCCGACCTGCACCTTGCACACGCCAGCGGCACCGGCAACAAGATCATTCTGCTCGGCGCACGCACTGGCCTGGACGGTATCGGTGGGGTTTCGGTGCTGGCTAGTGAAAGCTTCAGCGCCAATGCCGGGGATCACGGTGCGGGGAGAAAGAAGCTGCCCAGCGTGCAGGTGGGCGATCCGTTCACCGAGAAGGTGCTCATCGAATGCTGCGTGGAGCTCTTCAAGGCCGGCCTCGTGGCCGGCATCCAGGATCTCGGCGGGGCGGGGTTGTCCTGCGCGACGAGCGAGCTGGCCAGCGCCGGCGACGGCGGCATGCGGGTAGAGCTCGACGCGGTGCCGCTGCGGGCGCCGGACATGACGGCGGCCGAAGTGCTGTCCAGCGAGTCCCAGGAGCGAATGTGTGCCGTGGTGCGTCCCTCCGATGTGGACGCGTTCATGGCGGTGTGCGAGAAATGGGACGTCATCGCGACGGTGATCGGCGAGGTTACCGAGGGCGACCGTCTGATGATCACCTGGCACGGCGAGACGGTGGTGGACGTGCCACCGCGCACTGTCGCGCACGAGGGGCCGGTGTACCACCGGCCGATCCAACGGCCGTCCACTCAGGACGCTCTGCAGGCGTCGGTTCCGGATACTTTGGCCAGACCGTCCACACCGGACGAGTTGAAGGTGACGCTGCTGCGGATGGTGGCCAGTCCGGGGTTGTGCTCGCGGGCCTGGGTGACCGATCAGTACGACCGTTACGTGCGCGGCGGCACGGTGCTCGCGCAACCCCACGACGCGGGCATGGTGCGCATCGACGAGACCACCCAGCGCGGGGTGGCGGTGGCAACCGACGGCAACGGCCGGTACTGCGCGCTGGACCCCTACGCCGGCACCCAACTCGCGCTGGCTGAGGCCTACCGCAATGTCGCGGTCACCGGCGCCACGCCGGTGGCGGTGACGAACTGCCTCAATTTCGGCGCGCCCACCGATCCCGGCGTGATGTGGCAGTTCCAGCAGGCAGTCCGCGGTCTGGCCGACGGCTGCGCCGCCCTCGGCATCCCGGTCACCGGTGGGAACGTGAGTTTCTACAACCAGACCGGCAACACCGCGATCCTGCCTACCCCGGTGGTGGGCGTGCTGGGCGTGATCGACGATGTGCGCCGCCGGATCCGCACTGCCCTGGGTGATCCTGGGGACGAGGTTTGGCTGCTCGGCGACACCCGTGATGAGTTCGGCGGCAGCGAATGGGCACACGAGGTGCATGGGCATCTCGGCGGACGCCCTCCCGCCGTGGATTTAGCTCGAGAACAGGCGATCGGCGAGGTACTCGCCGCGGTCTCCCGCGACGGCCTGATCAGCGGGACGCACGACCTGTCCGACGGCGGTCTCGCGCAGGCGCTGGTCGAAGCGGCTCTGCTGAGCGGCCACGGCGCCCGCATCGAGCTGCCCGCCCAGCTCGATCCGTTCGTCGCCCTGTTCGCCGAGTCCGCCGGCCGCGTCCTCCTCGGCGTGTCCGGCTCACATGCTCGCCGTGTCGCACAACTGTGCACGGACCACAAGGTGCCTGTGACCCGGCTCGGTCAGGTCCACACCCGGCCCGTGCTGGAGATCGTCAACGTCGCCACTCTCAGCCTGGACGATCTGCGGGCCGCCTGGGAAGGCACCCTGCCCGCTCTGTTCGACTGCTGAGTGCACCCATCCTTGACTCGCGTTCTGGGGACAGGCTGCACTCATCAGGCCGCAATCACTGCAGTCTGTCCCCAGAACGCGTGGAGAGTGATGAGAGTCGATCCGGATGAGGTGTGGGCAGCGGTCACGGCGTGGCTGAATGGGGATGGGCCGCAGCCCGGGCGCACCGAGCTGGCGCAGGCTGTCCGGCTCAGTCTGCGCATCCTGGCGCAGGTGGCTCCGGGCCGCACGGTGGAAGTGCGGGTGCCGCCGTTCGCCGCAGTGCAGTGCATCCCCGGGCCAAGACACACCCGGGGAACCCCACCCAACGTGGTGGAGACTGACCCGAGGACCTGGCTTGAACTCGCCACCGGCCGAGCGCTCTGGGCCGCGGCGATCGCCGACGCGCGGGTGGCTGCATCCGGCTCCCGAGCAGACCTTTCCGCTTGGTTACCGCTGACTAGCGAAGACGGGGCAGGGGCGGACGCGCACATGGTCGGCTCGTCGCGCACCATGATGATTATGACGCTGTCCCGGTTCGCTTGCGCAATTAACGAATTCGATCGCCGGGTGCGGGCCATCCGGCCAGACCAGTGGCGCAACCCGACCCCGTGCACGGAGTGGGATGTGCGGGCTCTGGTCGATCACTTGGTCACCGAGCAGCTGTGGGTGCCGCTGCTGCTCGACGGTGCCACTGTCGAGGACGTCGGCGATCGTTTCGATGGCGATCAGCTCGGGGACGACCCGGTGGCAGCCTGGGAATCTGCCTCAGCCGCGGCGCGGGAGGCGTTCGCGGCCCCGGGTGCTCTGCGGCGACCGGTTGAGCTGTCCTACGGGCGCCGACCCGCCGATGGATACTGCCAAGAGATGACCATGGACCTGACCGTGCATGCGTGGGATTTGGCCCGCGGAATCGGAGCTGATGAGCGTCTCGACGAGGAGCTGGTACGTGAGGTGCTGGGCTTCATCGAGCCGCAGGTCGAGCAGTTGACCGGCACCGGGCTGTTCGCCGCGCCCGTCGCAGTGGGCGACGACGTCGACGCCCAGACCCGACTGCTTGCCCTGCTCGGCCGGCGGGCATGAGTACCGGCTCAACGTAGGCCCAACCCCGATTCCACAGATTCCGTCGTCCGCTCCAACGTCGAACCCAGCTTGGACCGCTCTTCGCGAAATTCTCTCCGATCAGAGGGCGGCCGCTGGCTGGAGCGCGAGTCCCGAGTGGACGGTGACGTCCGGGGAACGTCGGGTTTTCCGGTGTTACGTCGCTGAGTTGGGGCATCCGGCTGGCTTTTGACCCGGGGAACGGCGGCGCGGCGTTTGGTGACTGGCGATGGTGCGGCGGCTGGCGCCACCGGTGCGCGCCGCACGGCGGCCGGTGGGGTCGCCTCATCGACGTCCCCAGGGACGTCCTCAGCGACGTTCTCCGGGGCGGGAGGCACCGGAATGGACTGCGGTGCCTGGCGGACCACCGCGGGCTGCGCGGCAGCCGGCATGGGAGGGAGCGCCGCGTTCGGACTGACCTGGTTGGCGGGTACCGGGTGATCTTGCGGGATCGCGGCTGGCGTGGTGGCGTCGCGGGGGCCGAGGACTCCCGCGGCGGTGCTTACTGTGACAGCCACGACTGCCCCGCAGGCCAGCGCAACGGTGGCCACGGTCCTGGCAGATCGAGAGTTGGACGGTGGCTGCAGGTCGGGTTCGCCACGGTCGGTGCCGAGCCATGCGATCAAGGCGGCGGCCGGAGGACCGGATCCCGCCTTGCGACGGTGGCGGGGTGTCGGTTTGGGCACTACATCTCCGCGGGCGTGATGGACTGGATTACCCCCGGGGTACTTGAATACTCCGCTTTGGCACCACCCGACCACCCAGAGCACGCAGCTCTACCCCATCGGCCTAGCATGCGCAGCCAGCCGCGCGCGGGACGCACCGGCAGCCAGTAGACTTGCCATGTGCCCCGTCCCGTCGACAGGGAGCCGCAGGTGGGCAACGAAGCGCCCCGCTATGACCCGGACGACCCCAGCGACCCGAACGACGCCAGCGCACATGATGACCGACCACGCGAAGAGTGCGGTGTCTTCGGTGTGTGGGCCCCCGGTGAGGAGGTCGCCAAGCTCACCTACTTCGGCCTGTTCGCTCTGCAGCACCGTGGCCAGGAGGCCGCCGGCATGGCGGTGTCCGACGGCACCCAGGTATTGGTGTTCAAGGACCTCGGATTGGTCAGTCAGGTATTCGACGAACAGGTGCTGTCGAGTCTGTCCGGGCATATCGCCGTTGGACACTGCCGGTACTCCACCACCGGCTCCACCACCTGGGAGAACGCCCAGCCCACGTTTCGGACCACGGTCACCGGATCGGGCTTGGCGCTAGGGCACAACGGCAACCTGGTGAACACCGCCGAATTGCTGGAGCAGGCTGGCAAGGTCGGTGCGCCCACCCGCAACGGTGCGACCACGGATTCCGACTTAATCACCGGCTTGCTGGCCACTGCCGCGGCGGACGTCGGCATCGAGGAGGCCGCCCAGGGCCTACTGCGCCAGCTGCGGGGAGCGTTCTCGCTGGTGTTCTGCAATGAGGACACGCTGTATGCCGCCCGGGACCCACACGGTGTCCGTCCACTGGTGCTGGGCAGGCTCGACCGCGGCTGGGTGGTCGCCAGCGAGACCGCGGCGCTGGACATCGTCGGTGCCAATTTCGTCCGTGAGGTCGAGCCGGGCGAGCTGCTGGCTATCGATGCCGCCGGGCTGCGCAGCTCGCGCTTCGCCAATCCCGAGCCCAAGGGCTGCGTGTTCGAGTACGTCTACCTGGCCCGCCCGGACACCACCATCGCCGGACGTGGGGTGCACGCCACCCGGGTGGAGATCGGCCGGCGGCTGGCGCACGAGCACCCGGCCAACGCCGATCTGGTCATCCCGGTGCCCGAGTCGGGTACCCCGGCGGCCATCGGTTACGCACAAGGGTCCGGAATCCCGTATGGCTCGGGGCTGGTGAAGAACTCCTACGTCGGGCGCACCTTCATCCAGCCGTCGCAGACGATCCGGCAGCTCGGCATCCGGCTCAAGCTCAACCCGCTGCGCGACGTCATCCGCGGCAAGCGCCTCGTGGTGGTCGACGACTCCATCGTGCGGGGGAACACCCAGCGCGCTCTGGTCCGGATGTTGCGCGAGGCCGGTGCAATCGAGGTACACGTTCGGATTGCCAGCCCACCGGTGCGCTGGCCGTGCTTCTATGGCATCGACTTCGCCTCCCGTGCCGAACTCATCGCCAACGGCGCCGACGACGGCGATGTCGATCCGATACGGCGCGGGATCGGAGCTGACAGTCTCGGTTATGTCAGCCTCGCGAACCTCATTGCCGCTTCCGAGCAGCCGGCGTCACGGCTGTGCACAGCGTGCTTCGACGGTCGCTACCCGATCCCACTGCCACCCAGCGAGTCCATCGGTAAGCACCTGCTCGAGGACCTCGGGCAGGAATCTAACCAGCCGGCGCTGCGGATCGGCTGAGCAGCGCCGAGACAGCGCCCAAGCCTGAGCGAGTAGCGTGGCGTACTGCTCGTAGGGGCATCTTCGCGCCACCAGACCCGTGTCCTGGAGTCGCCTGCCATGACCGAGACCGACAGCCCGCACACCACCTACGCCGCAGCAGGAGTGGACATTGCCGCCGGAGAACGGGCCGTCGCCCAGCTGCGCCCGCACGCCGAGCGAGCCAGCCGCCCCGAGGTACTGGGCGGCATCGGCGGCTTCGCCGGTCTGTTCAAGCTCAAGCTCGATCGCTGGCGTGAGCCCATCCTGGCGAGCTCCACTGACGGGGTAGGCACCAAAATCGTGGTGGCCCAGGCGATGGATTGCCACCACACCATCGGGCTCGATCTGGTGGCGATGGTCGTCGACGACTTGGTGGTCTGCGGCGCCGAGCCGCTGTTCCTGCAGGACTACATCGCCGTCGGCAAGGTCGTGCCGGAGCGGATCTCAGACCTGGTCGGCGGCATCGCCGAAGGCTGTATCCAGGCCGGCTGTGCCCTGCTGGGCGGGGAAACCGCCGAGCACCCCGGGATGATGACCGACGGCGACTACGACCTGTCCGCGACCGGGGTGGGTGTGGTGGAGGCCGACGCCATCCTGGGGCCCGATCGCGTCCGACCCGGTGACATTGTGGTGGCGATGGGCTCGTCGGGGCTGCACTCCAACGGCTACTCGCTGGCCCGGCATGTGCTCCTGGACATTGCCCGGATGCCTTTGGACGGGCATGTGGAGGAGTTCGGTCGCACCCTGGGGGAGCAACTGCTCGAACCCACCCGGATCTACGCCAAGGACTGCCTTGCATTGGTCGCGGAGACCGAGGTGCGGACCTTCGCCCACGTCACGGGCGGTGGCCTGACGGCGAACCTGGCGCGGGTGATGCCCCGCGGGCTGGTCGCCGTGCTGGACCGCGGTAGCTGGACGCCAGCCGCCGAGTTCGCGTTGATCGCCCGGCTGGGTCGGGTAGAGCGCGCAGAGATGGAGCGCACCTTCAACATGGGCGTCGGGATGGTCGCGGTGGTCGACCCGGCTGAGGTAGACCGCGCGCTGGCCGTGCTGACCGCCCGGCACGTGCCAGCATGGGTGCTGGGTGAGGTGCGCAGGTCCCGCGATGTCGGCGTCGACGCTACCGCGAAAGACGCCGTCCGAGCCGTGCTCCGTGGCGATCACCCACGGTTTTGACCTCAGTCATGCGTCTGTACTGAAGCGTCGCTGTTTATCGACGATGCTGGTCGTACTCGTCCTCGTAGACATCCTCGGCACGGTCGCCGTCGCCACGGTCCTCGCTGGCGTGGCTGACGCCGTTATCGCCCGACAGTTCTCGTTGCAGGGCCTCGAGATCGGTGGTGGGGGAGCTGTACTTGAGCTCCCGCGCCACCTTTGTCTGCTTGGCCTTGGCTCGGCCGCGCCCCATGGCTCGACCCCCTCGCACGCAGGGACGGGGCGGCCGGGGGAATCGGCGGCCTCGTTCATCTCGACAACATCCTCTAGGTCACACCGTACAGGGTTGCGCGGGCCGGATGCGACGCGGCCGCAGCCCCCCACCGAGTGTCCCGAAAAATATGACCAGGGAGTGTCGCGGGCACCCGCCCAGGCGCTCGTGGTGACGTGTGCAAGACTTCCGCCGACCAGACCGGGGGTAGGTTGCCCCCGAGAGAAGGAGTCGGCATGACTGTCCTGGCGCTCGTGACCGCCAGCGGTGAGCCGCTGTCTTGGCTGGCCGTGGTTGTCGTGTTACTTGGTACGACCGGACTGATGATCGGTACTGCCCGACGGGTC
>DASQVB010000404.1:0-3162 GCA_035640975.1 Pseudonocardiaceae bacterium | reverse complement strand
GTTGACCACCAGGGTGGACAGCGCTTCACCCTCGACGTCCTCGGCCACGACGAGCAGCGGCTTGCCGGCCTGACTGACCTTCTCCAGCAGCGGCAGCAGGTCCTGAATCGAGGAGATCTTGTCGCGGTGCAGCAGCACACTGGCGTCGGTCAGCACCGTCTCCATCCGCTCGGCGTCGGTGACGAAGTAGGGCGAGATGTAACCCTTGTCGAACGCGACGCCCTCGGCGATCTCCAATTCGGTAGCCATCGTGGAGGACTCCTCCACGGTGATGACGCCATTTTCGCCGACCTTGGTCATGGCCTCGCCGACCAAAGCGCCGATCTTCGGGTCCCGCGAGGACACCGTGGCGACCTGCGCGATCGCGTGCTGACCCTGCACCGGCGTTGCCTTGGATTTCAGCATCGCGGCGATGGCATCAGCTGCCGCTGCGATGCCGTGCCCCAGCGCGGTGGGGTTGGCACCGGCGGCCACATTTCGCAGTCCCAGACTAACCATGGCCTGCGCGAGCACGGTGGCGGTGGTGGTGCCATCACCAGCGACATCGTTGGTCTTCGTCGCCACGCTCTTGGCAAGCTGGGCGCCGAGGTTCTCGTAGGGATCGGTCAGCTCGATCTCGCGTGCGATCGTGACGCCGTCGTTGGTGACCGACGGGCCGCCGTACTTGCGGTCGAGCACCACGTGCCGGCCGCGGGGACCGAGAGTGATCTTGACCGCGGCGGCGAGCTGGCCGACTCCGCGCTCCAGCGCTTGGCGCGCGGTCTCGTCGAACGTGATCTGCTTGGGCATTGCCTGCCTTCCTCACAAGCTAAGTCTGTTAGGTCGCTGCCGTGCCACCGACCCGATGCGGGACCGCCCCGCTGACCCTTGAAGGGGGAGCGGGGCGGCCACGGTGATGACGGTCAAGCCGTCAGTTGACAACAGCGAGCACGTCGCGGGCGGAGAGAATGAGGTACTCCTCGCCGTTGTGCTTGATCTCGGTGCCGCCGTACTTGCTGTAGAGGACCACATCACCGACGCTCACATCCACGGGGATGCGAGTGCCGCTGTCATTGATCCGGCCCGGGCCCACGGCCAAGACCTTGCCCTCCTGGGGCTTCTCCTTGGCAGTGTCCGGAATAACGATGCCGGACGCGGTCGTCGTCTCAGCCTCACTGGCCTGAACGACGATCTTGTCCTCGAGCGGCTTGATGTTCACGCTCGCCACGGTGTGACCTCCACTTTCTGGGGTCTTCGATGAGCTGGCAGGGTTGTCTGATGCCGGCTGCAGCCACCCCGCCGTCGCGGGAGCCGAGGTGGCCCCATGCCATGTCTGGCACTCTGAAGACCAGAGTGCCAATTGGCAGACTACTGCGCCGAGTGCCAGCACTCAACTAGGGTGGCCGGAAGTCCCCCCGTGGCCCGTTGGTAGCTCTTCAAGCACCACCAACCGGGGCCGGCATAACCTCAAACCGCTACCAACTCGCGCCGGACCGGCGCCACGTTGGTAGCGGTTAACAGCACCGTCACCCCTGGTTGGTCGTACTTGAAGAGCTACCAACTAGGGAGGTCGTGACTGGTAGGCCTGGGTCGGCGGGGATGGTGAGTTGTGAAGGGGGCGCGCCGGCGGCGAGCAGGTGCGCGCCGAGCGCAGCCACCATGGCTCCGTTGTCAGTGCACAATCGCGGTCGGGGCACCCGCAGCTGTAGCCCGGCCGCCGTGCAGCGTTGCTGTGCCAGCGCGCGCAACCGGGAGTTGGCGGCCACCCCACCGCCGATGAGCAGGGTGTCGATGCCCCGATCTGTCGCAGCCCGGACCGCCTTGGCGGTGAGCACGTCGACCACGGCCTCCTGGAAAGCTGCCGCGACGTCGGCTACCGGAACCGTGATGCCGCGGCGCTGCAGCCCCTCGACGTGCCGGGCAACCGCGGTCTTGAGCCCGGAGAACGAGAAGTCGTAGGGTGCATCACCAGGGCCGGTCAGACCACGAGGAAACCGGACACTACTGGGATTGCCATCCCGGGCCGCCCGATCGATGAACGGTCCACCCGGAAAGCCCAGCCCCAGCAGCCGCGCGACCTTGTCGAAGGCCTCCCCGGCGGCGTCGTCGATGGTGGCGCCGAGCGGCTGCAACGGCTGGGTCAGCGAGGAGACCTGCAGCAGGCTGGAGTGCCCGCCGGAGACCAGCAGCGCTAGTGCGGGAGGTAAAGGACCGTGCTCCAGGGTGTCCACCGCGACGTGTGCGCTGAGGTGGTTGACTCCGTACAGCGGGACGGCCCAGGCTGTCGCGTAAGCCTTGGCCGCGGCTACCCCGATCAACAATGCGCCGGCCAGCCCCGGACCGGCAGTGACCGCCACCGCGTCCAGATCAGACTGCCTGACCCCGGCGACCTGCAGCGCCCGGCGCACCGTCGGCACCAACGCTTCCAAGTGGGCGCGGGACGCAACCTCGGGCACCACGCCACCGAACCGGGCATGCTGATCCACACTCGACGCGATCTCATCGGCGAGCAGGGTGACCGTCCCGTCGCACGCCAACCGCACGATGCCTACCCCAGTCTCGTCGCAGGAGGTCTCGATGCCCAAGACCAGCCCGGTCATGATGCCGCCTCCGCGGGAACAAGTACGTCGGCGGTCACAATGCCGGCCTGCGCATGGTGAACGCATCGGCACCGCTGGGCCGGTAGTAACGACGGCGGATGCCAATCACGGTGAACCCCTCGCCGCGATACAACTGGATCGCTGCCTGGTTGTCGGTGCGCACCTCAAGGAACACCGTGGCTCCGGCAGCGTGGTCGAGCATCGCAAGCAACAGCGTTCGGCCGATCCCCCGGCCCTGGTGCGCCGGATCCACCGCGAGAGTGTGTATCTCAGCCTGGTCGCCGGCACGGAACAGGCCCGCATACCCGATCAGGGACCGGTCTTCCCGGGCGGCGAGATAATAATGCCGGCTAGCCAGCGCCTCCAGGAATGCCTCCGGGCCCCACGGCTCGTCGCCGTCAAACAGTAGTTTCTCCAGCTCGGCGCAGCGCTGCGCGTCGGCCGGCAGCATCGGTCCGATCACGACACTCATACCGGCGTCACCCGCTTGACCGGTCCGGGTTCCAGCGCGTCGGGACGGCGCAGGTACAGCGGCGTCAGCGGGCCTGGCGGTGCATGCGCTTGCACCGCCGCCGCCGCCACG
>DASQVB010000403.1:0-3050 GCA_035640975.1 Pseudonocardiaceae bacterium | reverse complement strand
CCTCGACTGGTCAGACGCCCCGCACGCGAAGTGGTTCGTCGGCGGCAAGCTCAACGTCGCCTACAACTGCGTCGACCGGCACGTCGCCGACGGCCACGGTGACCAGGTCGCCCTCCACTGGGAGGGCGAGCCTGGAGACACCCGCACCATCACCTACGCCGACTTGCAGCGTGAGGTCTGCAAGACGGCCAACGCGCTGCTCTCGTTGGGCCTGCAGACCGGGGACCGGGTGGCCATCCAACTCCCGATGATCCCCGAGGCGGTCTTCGCCATGCTCGCCTGCGCCCGACTGGGCATGCCACACAGCGTGGTGTTCGGTGGCTTCTCAGCTGAGTCACTGCGCCAGCGGATCAACGACGCGCAAGCCAAACTGGTGATCACCGCCGATGGCCAGTACCGGCGCGGCAAGCCGGCCCCGTTGAAGGCCAACACCGACGAGGCCCTCCAAGATGGCTCTTCGGCACGTCAGGTCCTCGTGGTCAAACGCACCGACATCGACATCGACTGGACCGAGGGCCGGGACCTGTGGTGGCACGAGCTGGTGGATCATCAGTCCGACCAGCACGTCTGCGAGGCGTTCGACAGCGAGCACCCGCTGTACATCCTCTACACCTCAGGCACCACCGGAAAGCCCAAAGGCATCCTGCACACCAGCGGCGGCTACCTCACCCAGTGCGCCTACACCCACGACGTCGTCTTCGACCACAAGGCCGGCCAGGACGTCTACTGGTGCACCGCCGACATCGGTTGGGTCACCGGGCACAGCTACATCGTCTACGGGCCGTTGGCCAACCGAGCAACATCCATCATGTATGAGGGCACTCCGAACACCCCGCACGAGGGCCGGCACTGGGAGATCGTGCAGAAATACGGCTGCACCCTGTACTACACCGCGCCGACGCTGATCCGCACTTTCATGAAGTGGGGCCAGGAAATTCCCGAGAAGTACGACCTGTCGTCGCTGCGGGTGCTGGGCAGCGTGGGTGAGCCGATCAACCCGGAGGCCTGGATGTGGTACCGGGAGCACATCGGCTCGGGCCGCTGCCCGATCGTGGATACCTGGTGGCAGACCGAGACCGGCGCGATCATGATCTCGCCACTGCCCGGCGTCACCGCGACAAAGCCGGGTTCGGCGATGCGCGCGCTGCCCGGAATCGCTGCCACCGTGGTCGACGAGTCCGGCAATCGGGTCGGCAACGGCGAGGGCGGCTACCTGGTACTGGACAAGCCGTGGCCGGCGATTCTGCGCACCATCTGGGGCGACGACGAGCGCTACCGGGAGACCTACTGGTCGCGCTTCGCCGACCAGGGGTACTACTTCGCCGGGGATGGTGCCAAATACGACGATGACGGCGCGATCTGGCTGCTGGGTCGGGTGGACGACGTCATGAACATCTCCGGGCACCGGATCTCCACCACCGAGGTGGAGTCCGCGCTGGTGTCCCACCCGACGGTGGCCGAGGCCGCGGTGGTGGGTGCCTCCGACCCGATCACCGGGCAGGGCATCGTCGCCTTCGTGATCCTGCGGGGCAACGTCGCCCAGGACGAGGCGCAGGGTGAGGAGGCGATCAAGGCGTTGCGCAACCACGTGGCCAAGGAGATCGGCGCGATCGCCAAGCCCCGGCAGATCATGGTCGTGGCGGACCTGCCCAAGACCCGATCCGGCAAGATCATGCGGCGACTGTTGCGCGACGTCGCGGAGAACCGGGAAGTCGGCGACGTCACCACCCTGGCCGACTCCTCAGTCATGGACCTGATCTCCACCGGCATGCAGTCCGGCTCCGGCGAGTAGTCGGTAGCTCTTCAAGGACCGCCAACCCCCGTTCGGGACATCTCAAACGACGGCCAACCCGGCAACGGGCATGCTGGGTAGGTGCGCGAAGTGCTGCCGGTGGGCGGCTCGGTCTCGATCCCGGCGGCCGAGCTGCAGTGGCGCTTTTCGCGCGCGAGCGGGCCAGGCGGCCAGGGCGTGAACACCACCGACTCGCGGGTCGAACTGAGCTTCGACGTCGCGGCCAGCACCGCGTTCAGTCCAGGGCAGCGAGACCGGATACTTCAGCGGCTGTCCGGGCGGCTGGTGGAGGGGGTGCTCAGCGTCGTGGCCGCCGAGCACCGCTCCCAGCTACGCAACCGGGAGGCCGCGCGGACCCGGCTCGCCGCGATACTGCGCCAGGCATTGACCCCGGATCCGCCGACGCGGCGCCCGACCCGCCCGTCCCGAGCCGCACGGGAGCGCCGTCTGGCCGACAAGCGTCGCCGGACGCTCACGAAACGGCTGCGCGGACCAGCTGAGGAGTGAGCGGCAGCGGCGGCCACCCTCAGTTCGGTACGGCCACAGTCAGTGGTCAAGACGGGTCGTGGCACCATGTCGCCCGTGAGTAGCAGGCAGCCTCCTAGCAACGGCCGGCACGCCAAACCGGATGCATCGTCCGGAGTGCGGTCACTGCCGCTGTCGCCCGACCCTCCCCGCCGGCATGCCGACGCGTCCCTGGGCGAGCTGGTGCGCGAGGCCGCGACGCACTTCTCCGTCTTGTTCCGCTCGGAGGTGGAGCTGGCCAAGGCGGAAGTGACAGCCGAGGTTCGCAAGGGCGTCAAGGGCAGCATCTTCTTCGTCATCGCCCTGACGATCCTGATCTTCAGTCTGTTCTTCCTGTTCATCGCGCTGGCCCAAGTGCTGGCCATCTGGCTACCGCAGTGGGCCGCGTTCAGCATCATCTTCGGCCTGATGGTGGTCGCCGCCGCGGGCTTCGCCCTGGTGGGATGGCGCCGGGTACGCAGCATCCGCAAGCCCGAACGCACGATCAGCACCGTCCGCGACACCGGGGCGGCGCTGACTCGTCGACGTTCCCACCAGCATGCCACCGACCAGCACAGCGCCGATCAACCCCGGGAGTGAGCCGTCCACCGGATTCCAGCTCGGTTCGGATTCCTGGGCACTGGACGCACCGGGAGATATCCGCCAACGGGATCCGATTGCATGTGGCCGAGGTCGGGACCGGCCCGCTGGTGCTGTTGCTGCACGGCTTTCCGGAGTTCTGGTGGTCCTGGCG
>DASQVB010000402.1:0-2570 GCA_035640975.1 Pseudonocardiaceae bacterium | reverse complement strand
CCGCATCGCTTGAGGAGAACCCATGCGAATTACCGCTTCCGCCGTCGCTTTGAACGTGCAGGACGTCGCGGCGTCCAGCGCCTTCCTGGTTGATCACTTCGGCTTCCATGAGGAGATGGCAGCCGAC
This sequence comes from Pseudonocardiaceae bacterium, assembly GCA_035640975.1. Lineage (GTDB taxonomy): Bacteria > Actinomycetota > Actinomycetes > Mycobacteriales > Pseudonocardiaceae. The sequence goes on along the minus strand of DASQVB010000402.1, from coordinate 2,443 downwards.
GGCTTCGCATCACTGACGCGTGCGGACGCCGGGATGAACGTCGCCTTCCTGCGCAGGGGCCTTGAGTCGCTGCCTGAAGATCAACGTGACGACCACGCAGGCGGCCTGATCCTCGCGTTCGTCGTCGAGGACCTCGAAGGCGAGCTGGCCCGGCTGCGTGCCGAGGGCGTCACCATCACCATGCCGCTGACCAGCGAAGAGTGGGGAGAGCGGGCGTTTCAAGTAAGGGACCCCAACGGCGTGATCGTCCAGCTCGTCGATTGGAATGCCCGCACCGGCGAGTGAACCGCTCGCATGCTCACCGCAGGCTCACCGCGGCACTGTCAGCATCGCCACACCGCCAGATCTGGATGCGAGGAGAGTCCGTGCCCGTGCACCCGCACCGGATCCCGCGGTGGCTGCAAGTGCTGGCGGTGCTGCTGGTGGTGCTCCTGGGAGGATGCACTGCGGGCCCGTCCGACCGGCCTGCGGTAGCGGTGCGGGATTCCAACCTGCAGCCACAACGCCCCGCGGAGGTCGCGCCCAGTGCCCCGCCGCTGCCGGCCCCCGGCGAGTACTACCGCAATTCCCTGCCTTGGCATGACTGCACTAGCGGGATCGCAGTTGCGCTGGGCACGCCGAGCCCACGACGGGTGGAGTGCAGCGAACTTCGGGTCGATGCCACGCTGTCCCGGCCAGCGTTCGGGAATTCGCTCAAGCTGGACCTGACCCGAGTCGGCGAGGGTCCGGCCCCGCTCGTGGTGCTCGGTGAGGCATCAAAGGAGCCCGGTACGGTTCGAGCGGTCCGGCTGGCTCAGCAGCTGCCACCTGCGCTCCTGGACCGTTTCACCCTGATCGGACTGGCTCGTCGCGGCACCGGGCCGAGTGAACCGTTGGACTGCATACCGAAGACGATCCGGAGCCGCATCGTCGGCATCGATCCCGACGTCAGCGAGCCCAGCCAGCTGGATTCGCTGCTCGACACGACCCGCGCCGCCATCCAGACCTGCGTGCAGGACCTCGGTGAGGTCCTCACTGCGATCAACTCGACGGGCACCGCTGACGACCTTGAGCAGCTCCGGGTCAGTCTGAACGCTCCGGTGCTCAACGCGGTTTCGCACGGTGAGGCGTCCCGGGCGGTCACCGACTTCGTGCGCCGTTATCCCAACTCGGTCGGGCGGGTAGTACTCGACGGTGCCGTCGATCCCACGCTCGATGGCATTGCCGCAGCGGAGGCCACGCTGGCGGCAGCGGAGGCCGGCTACACCGCGTTCGCCGCTGACTGCGTGGCCCGAGACTGCCCGCTGGGACCCGACCCCCGCACCGCCCTATCAACCCTGGCCCAGTCGCTGCGTCAGGCCCCGTTGCAGGTCGACTGGCAGCAGATCACCGCTGGCACTGCCTACTATGCGGTGCTCGAAGCGGTCGGCGATCCCCAACGCTGGACGCAACTGTCCAGCGCACTGGCGACGGCCCGTGATGGCAACGGGGTACAGCTCGCTGCGCTCGTGGAGCCGATGTTGACCAACACTCAGGGGCTGCCGGCGCGCTTTGACCCCGCCCTGGCAACCCACTGCAACGACACCTCGACCCGAGTACCACCCGAGCGGGCCCAGCAGCTGGTGGCGCAGTGGCGGCAACGGTTCGCGCTGTTCGGTCCGCTGTTCGCGCAACGGCTCCTGCTGTGCAGCGCGTGGCCGGTTCCCTCGCCGCCACCGATCGGGCCGGGTGACCGGGTGGTGCCGCCCGTGCTGGTCGTGGCCACCGCCGGGGACCCGGTGACCCCGGCCGAAGGCGCCCGGCGCACCGCGCAGTTGTTGCCGTCGGCCACGCTGGTGATCTGGCAGGGACAGTCGCATGGCGCACTGCCGCACAGTCCCTGCATGGTCGATCTGGTCACCCGCTTCCTGATGGATGCCTCGATACCCAGAGAAGGCACGCTATGCCCGCCTTAGCATTGCACGAGCTAGCGCGTGAATGGTGAAAACGGGCCCCCGCCAGGGGAGGCTCAGCGGGGGCCCGATGAGGTGGGAGTGAGGAGGAATCACCACCTGCCCGTGAAATCGCCCGGGGCACCAAGTCCGTTACTGGGCACGAACTTATCCTGAGCTAGTCGAATTCACTTGTCGGACGTTTAGCTCGGGAGGGTTGCACCCTTAGCGGTTCGCCGGGCATTTTCGGGTATTCCGGTGGGTAGGGCAGATCACCGAGGCCGTGGTCATGCTCATCGCGCACCGCCCACTCCAGCAGTGTCTCCAAACCGAAGGACTCACCGTCCAGCCCGGCGTGCGGGTCGCCCCGCTCGGCCAGCAAAGCGGGCACGGTCAACACATCGAAGTCGTCGGGGTGCACCTGCGGCAAGTCGTCCCAAGCAACCGGCATCGACACCGTGGCGCGCGGAGTTCCGCGTACCGACCACGCCGAGGCGATCGTGCGGTCCCGGGCGGCCTGATTGAAGTCGAGG
>DASQVB010000401.1:0-15632 GCA_035640975.1 Pseudonocardiaceae bacterium | reverse complement strand
ACCCGCGCAGCACCGCCACCGGCACCCCGCCCAGCTTGCCCTTGACCAGGTCGGCGGCCGCGGCGACCTCGTCGGCGACTGCCACCTCGGTGCTGATCAGCTCGTTGCCGTGCCGGTCGACGGTGCCTGCGTAGCGGTGCAGCACGCTGAGTCCGGCCGACCCGATCGCCGCGTCAATCTGCCCGACTCGCCACGCTCGACCCATGGTGTCGGTAATCACCACGGCGACGTCGACGCCCAGCGCCGCGGCCAGTCCGGTCCGTAGCCGCGCCGCGCTGGCATCCGGATCGACGGGTAACAGCGCGACCTCATCTCGCTTCACGTTGGACGCGTCCACTCCCGAGGCGGCTTGAACCATGCCCAGCGCGTTCGTCGTGATCAGGGTCCGGTCACGGCGGGCGAGCACCTGCCGAGCCTCCGCCGTGACCAGCTTGCGGCGGGCGGCGTCCCTGGCCAGCGGATCAGCCGGTACCGTGCACAGCCGTCCCTCCACCTTGGACACTACTTTGCTGGTGATGACGACGACGTCGCCGTTGACCAGCCACCCAGCGGCGCTGGCCACTGCGGCGATCAAATCGTCTCCCGGCCGGAACTCGGGCAGTCCGCGGACCGGCAGGATCCGGACCTCGCCCCGGGCGGCGTGGTCCCCCGTGCCGGTCATACCGCCGCGCCGCGGGCGCTCATGTTGGCAGTCCGGCCAGCTCCAGGGCCGCCCTGGCCATCGCCGCGGTTGCGGCCACATCAGACATCAGCAGTGGCACCTCTCTGACCTGGACCCCCGGCACCGTTGCGGCATCCCCGGTGTGCACCAACCAACCATCCAGGATCCCGCCCTTGCCGCGGGCCCCGTAGTGCCTGCCGACCGCACCGGCGTCGCAGGGCACCCCGATCGCTGCCAGGCAGGCTTGCGCCATCCCGCGCACCGCGCGGCCTTCGACGATCGGGGACAGCCCGATCACCCGGCAGGACGTGCTGCTTACAGCCTGCCGGATGCCCGGAATGGCCAGCATGCTGCCGATCGACACGACCGGATTGGACGGCGCGAGCAGCACCGCATCCGCTTCGGTGATCGCGTCGCGTACCCCGACCGCCGGCTCGGCGTCGTCGGCGCCCACCGCCACGAACGCGCTGGCTGACAGTGCCGCGCGGTGCCGAATCCACCATTCCTGGAAGTGCAACGCACGACGGCCCTGCGAGTCAGCCACCACCACGTGAGTCTCACAACGGTCATCGGTGGCCGGCAGCAGTCGCACCCCGGGGCTCCATCGATGGCACAGCGCCGCGGTGACCGCGGACAGCGGATAGCCGGCCCGCAACATCCGGGTGCGCACCAGGTGAGTGGCCAGGTCACGGTCGCCCAGCGCGAACCAGTCCGGATCGGCGCTGTAGCGCTCCAGTTCGGCTTTGACGGCCCAGGTTTCACCGGCCCGGCCCCAGCCGCGCTCGGCGTCGATTCCCCCGCCGAGGGTGTACATGCAGGTGTCCAGATCCGGGCAGATCCGCAGACCGTGCAGCCAGATGTCGTCGCCGGTGTTCACCACCGCGGTGATCTCATGCTCGGCGGGATCAATATCGACGGCGGCGCCAGCGGCTGGCAGCCCCAGCGCGGCCTTCACTCCGAGCAGAAACCGGGCGCCCCCAACGCCCCCCACCAACACCACAACCTTCACGACGACCTCTACCCAGCGCGGCATGGATGCTTATGGTTGCTCCAGCGGCCTGCTGAACTACCACATGCATCCATGTGTCACTTCCGATCGGGGCGGTCGAATGTGGTGCGCACGCGGGCGAAGGGTTTGTGGCGTTCAGTGTCCGCATAGGAGCGGTAGGAGGCCTGGTCGGCAGGCGTGAGGTTCACGTCGTCGATGAAGGGGATGAGCAGGTTGCGGGGCCATAGCCGTCGCGCCCGCACCGCATTGATCTCGGCGCACAACACCAGGATCATCGCCAGCAGGTACAGCCAGGCCAGCAACCCGAGGACCAGTCCGAACACGCCGTAGAGCTGTGATACGCCATTGAGCCCACGACGGGCCAAAAACGTGCCCACCATCTGCAGCCCCTGGACGGCGACCGCGGCACCGACCGCTCCGGGCATCAGATCAGCCAGCCGAACATCGCGGGCGGTCAGCAGCCGGAATGCGATCAGAAAAACGGCTACGTTCGCCGCAATAGCGACGACGGCCGCGGCGACGCGGACTCCCGTGCCAATGCCGTAGCCGAAGCCGGCGGCCAGCGGGCCGAGGGCGGACAGCGCGGTGGTTATCAGAATGACCGTACCGAGAAGGATGAACAGCACCAGCCCACGTAGTCGGGACACCACCGGGTCGGGACGGGCAAAGCGTGGCACTGCCCACACCCGGTTCAGCGCTGTCTGGATGGCCACCGAGATACCCAGCCCTCCGTAGACCGCGCCAATGATGCCCAGGACCACACCCAAGGTGCTCCCACGGATCGAACTGATGTTCTGCTGCAGTTGCGGGCCGATGATAGGAAACTGCTGCAGCGCTGAGCCGAGTAGCGCCTGCTGCAGGGCAGGATCACCTTCCAGCGTGAAGCCCAGCACACTCACCAGCAACAGCAGCAGGGGAAAAAGCGAGGCGAAACCGTAGTAGGTGATCAGCACTGCGAGGTAGCCGCCCTGATCTTCAATGAACTTGTAGACCACCGCCACCGGGAAGCCCAACCAGGTATGGCGCCGTTGGAAATTGTCCAGTCGAGCTGCTATGCCCATCCCCACGTCCTTTGCCCCGACAATACCGATAGTACCCACGCCGGTTTATGACGTTGATCCGCCGCACCGGTACCGATTAGCGCCAGAACAAGAATTCCCGGAGGCCGGCGGCTGCTGCCAACGGGTCGCCGCCGAGCACGGCGAAGACTGCGAAGCTAGCGCCGAACAGCGCGTCGGCCACCGCAGGCACGGTAATGATGAGTAAGAAGAGGGCCACGATGGCGTACAGGCCGACGGTATTGGCGATGCGCCGAGCTTGTTCGGGTAGGTAGGGCTCCACAGCGCCGAACCCGTCCAGCCCCGGAACCGGCAGGATGTTGAGCACGAACGCGATCACTTGCACCAAAGCCAGATAGGACAGTCCGGCGGCGAGTCCGTCCGGGAAGGAGCCGAGGCTGATCACTGCGATCAGTACGGCGCCCAGTACCAGATTGGTGAACGGACCGGCCAGTGACACCGCCGAGGCGATCGCTCGCGAGCGCAGCGCGCTGCGGTTGATCCACACCGCGCCGCCGGGCAGTGGGATCCCGCCGAAGGCCAGCAGCAACAAGGGCAGCAGCAGCGACATCACCGGGTCGGTGTAGCGCCGGATGTCGAGGGTGAGGTACCCCTTAGCGCGCACTGAACGGTCGCCGCCCCGGTAGGCGGTCAGCGCGTGGCCGAACTCATGCAAGCACAGCGCTACTGCCCACCCGCCGAGTATCAGCAGTACGACGCCGGCAGTGCGGGCCGGGCCAGCGGTCAGTGCCGCCAGTGCGCCGCCAGCCACAGTTGCGGCCAGCAGCAGGAGGAACAGCGGGCTGGGGGCCAGATCGGTGGCGCGCACGGACTCACCCTCGCTCATGGACCGTCCAATTCGTCCGCGGGGCAGTCTGCATCGGTTTGCCAAGGTGGCTGGGCGTGTCAAATCGCGACACGCCGAAAAATGGGCTCGTGGTGGCGCACGGTAGTTGCAACCCCGATGACACGGGTGTAATCACAGGCTTGTTATTGTTCGCGACAGCCCGGGGCGCGGACTGGGGAGGAACTCTATGGCGAGGAGGCGGACCGCCATGGACGAGATGGACGACAGCTGCAGCGGCTCTCCAGACAACAGGGACCTGCATCAGGACCGGTGGGCGCCGGTCCCGCATGTCCCGTTGGTTGCTGGCCTGTTCGAGGAGCCTGACCAGCAGGAGTGGCAGGAGCGGGCGCTGTGCGCGCAGACCGATCCCGAAGCGTTCTTCCCCGAAAAGGGCGGCTCAACCAGGGAGGCGAAGCGGATCTGCTCAGGCTGCGAGGTCCGGGCTGAGTGCTTGGAGTACGCGCTGGCGTTCGACGAGCGGTTCGGCATCTGGGGTGGGCTGTCGGAGCGGGAGCGCCGCAGACTCAAGCGTGAGGCGGTTTGAGCGGGGGCACCTCCCGGCGTCCGCGACGGTGAGTCGGACACGTACGGTGTGCCCCCACCGATGGGGTACGGACAGGAGGGTCGGCGTGTCGGGCACTGCTGTGCAACCTCCTGGGAATGACGAGGGAGGTTCGGGGTTGCCTTCGGACGGTGGCTCTGGGGGGGCCACCACCCGCACCCGCCCCCGGCCCTCCCCGCAGCCCAGGCCCTCCGACCCCGATGCTGAGCGCAGCGCTGCTGACAGCGGCGACTCAGATGTACTGACATTGGTGGATGTCGGGATCGGCACCCGCATCCGCCAGTTCCTGCTCGCCCCTCCCACCCTGCTCACTGTTGTGATGACGGTGCTCGCCGTGCTGGTGAACCGCAATCGGCTGGGCTTGGACTTGGCCGGGGGCCGGCTGCTCCCCATCGAGGGCCTGCTCGAGACCTGGTCGTTGTACCTGGCCTCCTGGCATCCGGTCGGTGGCGGTAGCGCGGCCCCTCCGCCGGCTGCGCTGGCGGTGATCGGTGTGTTGGGCCTGCCGGTGGGATCACCCGTCGTTGCTGTGTCGCTGCTGCTGCTGGCTCAGCTCCCGTTGGCCGCGCTGTCCGCCTACCGAGCCACCTGCGCCCTGCCGGTCAGCCGCAATCGTCGCGCCCTGGCCGCCGCCGGGTACGCGTTGCTGCCACCGGCCGTGGCTGGTCTGGCGCAGGGCCGGTTGGACGTCGTGCTGGTGCACCTGCTGCTTCCCCTGGTGCTGGCCGGTTCTGTTGCGGTCCTGCGCGGAGGAACTGTCGGGCGATCGGGCGGTTGGCTGTCCACCGCAGCCGGCACCACGCTCGGACTTGCCGTCATCGGTGCATTCGCTCCCCTGATCCACCTGCTGGTGCTGGTAGTGGTGGTCGTCGGTTTCGTCATGGTTCCCGCTCCCCAGGTGACGACGCTGCGTCGCGCGGTCGGACTGTTTGCGGTGGTGCTGCTGCCTTTGGGTTTGCTGGTGCCGTGGCCGGCGGTAGTGGTCCAGCGGCCCGCGGTGCTGCTGCACGGGGTCGGCGCCGTGGTACCTGAGCAGGTGCCCGGCTGGCTGCAGCTGCTCGCCCTGAACCCTGGCGGCCCGAGCGCCGCGCCGTGGGTGGGCGCGATAGTGCTGATTGCCGCGGTGATCGCGCTGGTCGCCCGACCGTCCCAGGCGATGCTGCCAGGTCTGGGCTTGATCGGGCTCGGCTTCGCCGCGGTAGTGGTGCTGGTCCAGTCGCCGATGCGGCCGCTGGTCGGTGGTGATCCCCGGCCGGGATCAACCGCGGGTGTGCTGCTCTTGATCGGATGTGGCTTGTTGTGGATCGTCTTACTCGCCGGCCGCAGGGGGCGGCCGACCCGATGGTGGGTCAATGATCAGTGGGGCCGCTTGGTCGGGGATCAGGGGAATAGGGCGCTGTCTGTCACGCCGTGGGTTGCGGTGGCCGCGCTGTCGACCGCCGCGGTGGCGGTAGGCGCGAGCGGTCCCCTCACCGCCGACCCCCCGGCTGGCCTGCCAGTGCTCGCCCCGTCGTTGGCCGCGGAGCTGGCCCGGTCCAAGACCTCTGTTCTGGTGGTCGGCGCCCCAGGGGAGCCGGTGCGGCTGACCAGGTCGCACACTGCCCGCTTCGGCGACGACGACATCGCACCGCTGCGCGCTACCGGGGTCCGCCTGGAGCGGATCGCCGCTGTGCTGCGGGCCGGCAAACCGGGAGAGACATCCGCCGCGATCGCCAATGTGGCCGCCACCGGGGTGCAGTTCGTGGTTTTACCCACTCCAGCCCAGGGTGCTCGAGCCCTCGCGGCAGCCGGCTCGCTGGCCAAGCCTGCTCCTCCGACTGCGGACGGCAGACCGGTGCTGCGGGTGACCCGACCGGTCCCCGGCGCGGAGCTGCTGGGACCCGCGTTGGCCGCGCAGGCGCGTACCGGCGCTTCGCCGCCCACTGAACCAGGCGTCAGTGGGGTCCTGGCACCTGCTGCGCCTCCCCGGGTGGCAGTACGGGTTGCACCTGGCGCAGAGGGCAGGTTGCTGGTGGTCGCGGCCAACGACGAACCAGGCTGGCGGGCCAGTGTGAACGGCCGTGGGATGCCCGTGGTGCGCGGTTGGGGCCATCAGGTTGCGGTTCCGGTGCAGGGCAACGCGGCAGAGGTGCGGGTGGATCGCTCGGATGTCACCCGTAACGCGCTATTGCTCGCCCAAGGCACGGTGCTCCTGCTGGTTGCGGGCACCGCGGTGCCCTCCCGGCGCCGTTTGGACCGCTAGCCCGCCAGCACTGAGTTGATCGTCACCGGGTCAATCCCCATGGGTGGGGCCGTCGATGAGGTCCGGATCGACTCCCAAGTAGCTTGCGACCTGCTCGACCAGCACCTCGTGTACGAGGTCGGACAGGTCGCCGCCGCCTTGGGCGCGATTCTCCAGCGGCCGCCGGTAGAGCACGATCCTGGCTCGAGTGGGTAGGCCGGTGCGGTCCACGCCGGCGGGGACCAGACGAGCCAGCGGGACCTTGCCGTCCTCCACTACATCGCTGCCCCAGGTCACCGTCGCCGGATCGCAGTCAGTGATCTCTGGCACCTCGTCGACGGCGACGTCGAGCCTTTCGAGCTTGGTGTGCCAGCGCGCGTCGATCGGTTCTAGGGCGTCCAGCACGATCGCGTCGAACCGTTCTGCGCGGCTGCGGGTCGCGGGCAACGTGGCAGGAAACAGCAACCCCCGCACCCCGCGACCGCGCCGATCCCGGCGCTTGCGCAGGGCCGAGCGGACTGACCTGGCCACAGTCATCCGTTGAGCCTACGCCGCAGCGCACCGGCCGGGATGGCCCCGAGACATTACAGCGCGCCTAGCACAACCAGCTGGATCTGCGCGCTATCGTCGGCGCTGTGCGCAGCGTGCGGCGGTGCTCGAAGAGCGGGTGCACATACCCGGCGGTCGCCACGCTTACTTTCGTGTATTCAGATTCCACTGCTGTGGTGGGTCCGCTGGCCACCTGCAGTGAGCCGCATTCCTACGATCTGTGTGAGCGGCATGCGCTGCGCCTGACCGCTCCACGAGGGTGGGACGTCGTGCGGTATGACGGTCAGTTCGCCGAGTTGGAGCCGTCGGTGGACGACCTGACCGCTCTGGCCGAGGCGGTGCGGGAGGCCGGTCGGATAGACCGTCCAACGGATCCCGTTCTCGCCGGCCCAGCGAGCGGAAGCGGCCGTCGGGGTCACCTGAGAGTCCTACCGGACCCAGTCGACAGCTGAGCACGTCCCGTTGCCTCCAGCGTCCCGCTGGAGGCAACGTTGCGCAGATAGGCTCGGTGGCGCCACCTACTGGACTCGACGCAGGCGTCCACGAAGCAGGACCTGATGAGGGAGCGCAGTGCCTGACTTGTCAGCGATAGTGAAGGCCTACGACATCCGGGGTGTCGTCGGTGAGCAGCTGGACGCCGCGGTGGTACGCGACATCGGTGCCGCCTTCGCCGAGTTCGTGCGTGACCCAGCGGGCTCGCAGGCGGTGGTCGTCGGGTACGACATGCGAGACTCCTCGCCCGGGCTGGCGGCAGCGTTCGCCGAGGGAGTGACCGGCCGGGGTCTCGACATCGTCTCAGTCGGGCTGGCCAGCACCGACATGCTCTACTTCGCCTCCGGACGGCTCGACCTGCCTGGCGCGATGTTCACCGCAAGCCACAACCCGGCCCGCTACAACGGCATCAAACTCTGTCGGGCCGGTGCCACGCCGGTTGGCCAGGACAGCGGGCTGGAAGAGATCCGGGTTGCGGTCGAGCGCGGGATCGAATCAGGACGCGGCGGCGGTCGTGTCACCGAGCGGGACATGCTCAGCGACTACGCGGAGTACCTGCGCTCGCTGGTGGACTTGTCCGGGATTCGGCCGCTACGAGTCGTCGTGGACGCGGGTAACGGAATGGGGGGACACACCGTGCCTGCGGTGGTGCAGGGCTTGCCGCTGCACATCATCCCGTTGTACTTCGAACTGGACGGCAACTTCCCGAACCACGAGGCCAACCCACTGGATCCGGCGAATCTGGTGGACCTACAGATCGCGGTCCGCGAGCACGGCGCTGATCTAGGTCTGGCCTTCGACGGTGACGCCGACCGTTGTTTCGTGATCGATGAGCGCGGTGAGCCGGTGAGCCCCAGCGCCATCACCGCGTTGGTGGCCACCCGGGAGCTGGCCATCGAGCCCGGCGCTACGGTGATCTACAACCTCATCACATCGCAGGCCGTGCCGGAGATCGTCGCCGAGCACGGCGGGCGCCCGGTACGCACCCGGGTCGGCCACTCGTTCATCAAGCAGAAGATGGCCGAGACGGGGGCCATCTTCGGCGGCGAGCATTCCGCGCATTACTACTTCCGGGGTTTCTGGCGAGCCGACTCGGGGATGCTCGCGGCGCTGCACGTGTTGGCTGCATTGGGTCATCAGCCAGGTCCGCTCTCAGCGTTGATGGCCGAGTTCAGCCGCTACGCCGCATCCGGTGAGATCAACTCCACGGTCGATGATCAGCAGGGCAGGATGGCGGTCGTGCGGGAGTGGTTCGGGCGGCGCGACGGCGTCGAGCTCGATGAGGTCGACGGCCTGACCGTGCGCTTGCCCGACGGTGCGTGGTTCAACCTGCGCCCGTCGAACACCGAGCCGCTACTACGACTCAACGTCGAGGCCCGTGACACGGCAGGGGTAGAAGCGCTACGTGACGAGGTGCTCGCACTGGTACGCCAGGTTAATAGCTCTCCAAGGACTACCAACGCGCAGTGAGGTGGTCTTCAAGAGCTACCAACCCGCCCGGTAAGGAGGAGGACGATGGCCGTGGACCTAGACCCTCAGCTGATGGAGATTCTGGCCTGCCCGTGCCCTGAGCATGGCCAGCTGCGCAGTGGCACCATTGCTGATCCCGAGGCGGATGCGTTGACCTGTACCGTGTGCGGGCGCAGTTTTCCGGTGACCGATGGCATCCCGGTGCTGCTGCTCGATGAGGCACTTCCCGGTACTGGACCGGCTGCCAGTGGCCGGGACGGCGGTGGTAGCGGGCTTGGGTGCGGGTGATGCAGTTCGACGGGGTATTTGACGACGACCTGCTCGATGACCCCAGGCGCCTGGAAGCCACTGACACCGGGGGGCTGCTCCGCGCCGCGGCCACCGCGGGCGCTCAGGTGCGCTCCACGGCATCGGCCGCGGATGAGGCAGGTCTTCGTCGGCTGGCCGGGGAACGTCCGCGAGCGCTGGTGCTGCTGACCCGGGCAGGCGCGGCACCGGCCGCCGCACCGCTATTACTCGCGCTGCTTGGACCGTCTTGCCCGGTGCCGGTGGTGACGACGCGGTCGGTCCCGATGTGGGTGGGTGCACTGGATGTCGTGTTGGCGAACACCACCGATCCGGGTGACCCTGAGCTGGCCGAAGGCATAGATCGCGCGATTCGCCGGGGGGCTCAGGTGGTGCTGACCGCGCCTGCCGACGGCCCGGTGGCGGCCGCGGCCGCAGGTCGATCGGTGCTGTTGGTACCCCGGATCGAGGTACCGCCGGGGTTGGCGCTGCCGCGAACGCTCACCGCCGGATTGTTGTTGCTGGACACCTTGGGGTTGCTGGCGATAAATGCCGAGGAGCTGGCCGGTGAGCTGGACCGCGAGGCCGAGCGCGATCACGTCGCGCATGAATCGTTCGTCAACCCGGCCAAGTCGCTGGCGCTGCGGTTGAGCGAGCGAACCCCATTGCTGTGGGGCACCGATCCGGTGGCCACCGCAGTGGCCGGACACAGCGCCGGAGCGCTCGCCGCGCACGCGGGGGTGGTGGCGCACGCGGCTGGCTTCCACGAGGCGGCAGCGCTGCCGACGCTGCGCCGGGAGGCGGCCCGCGCCGGCGGAGAGGCCGATGTGTTTCACGATCCCCTCTCCGACGAGACGCAGCGCAGTGGTATGCCGGCGGTCCGGCCGGTATTGCTCGGTGCGCTCCCCGATTCCCGCTCCGAGCCCGAACGGGCCGCCGCCTTCGATGCATTGCCCCGTGCCGATGTGGTGACCGCCGATGAGGAGCTCATGGTGCGCCAGGGTGAACCCGGTGCAGCTGCGTGCGCTGCTGCGGTGCTGGCCCTACGGTTCGACTTCGCCGCGTTGTATCTCGGGCTGGCCCGGGGCGTGCTGACCGGACCTGGCCGGGCCGAGTCGGCCGCCGGATGAGCGAGCGGCCGGCCGGCGAAGGAGGGTCTGTGGAGCTGTTGCGCAACGTGGTACGGCCGTACTCCTGGGGTTCCCGGACTGCGATCGCGGAGCTGCTTGGCGGCCCGGTGCCCGCCCCGCATCCGCAGGCGGAACTGTGGCTCGGCGCGCATCCGGCGGGTCCGTCGATGTTGCTGCACGCAGACGGCGCACAGACCTCCCTGTTGGAGGCTGTGCATACCAATCCGGATCACCACCTCGGGCCGCCCTGCGCGCGCCGCTGGGGCAACCGGTTGCCGTTCCTGCTCAAGGTGCTCGCCGCCGACGAACCGCTGAGCCTGCAGGCCCACCCTTCCGCGGTGCAGGCTACCGAGGGATTCGTCCGTGAGGAGGCACGTGGAATCCTCCGGGACGCCTCGGAACGCAACTACTCCGACCCCCACCACAAACCCGAACTGATCTGCGCGCTGACCGACTTCCACGCGCTCGCGGGTTTCCGGGATCCGCTCCGTACCGTCGAGTTGCTCGCCGAGCTGGACACCCCCCTGCTCGCGCCCTACCGGGTGATGCTCGAGGCCGAACCCAATGCCGATGGACTGCGCGCCCTGTTCACCACCTGGATCACGATGCCCCAGCCCGCAGCGAAAGAACTGCTGCCCCGCATCGTGGATGCCTGCGTTGCGGTGCTGCGCCGCGACGGGGTTTACGGCGCCTTTCTGCGCTCTCACGGCAGCGACTTCCGCAGCGAGTGCCGGGTGATTCTCGAGCTGACCGAGGCACATCCAGACGACGTCGGGGTACTCGCGGCCTTGCTGCTCAACCACGTCGTGCTGGCGCCGGGCGAAGCGATGTACCTACCGGCCGGCAAGCTGCACACCTACCTGCGGGGCACCGCGGTGGAGATCAGCACGAATTCGGACAATGTGCTGCGCGGCGGTTTGACTGCCAAGCACATCGACGTCCCCGAGCTGCTGCGGGTGCTGGACTTCTCCCACGGCGAGCCGCCGGTGCAGCGCGGTAAGGCGGTTGGGTCGCACGAGACGGCATACCAAACCCCGGCCGAGGAGTTCCGGCTGACCCGGTTGGAATGGGCGGACGGCGACTCCACCCCGGTGTGGCTGCAGAGCCCTTGGTCGCAGATCTTGCTGTGCACCCAAGGGTCGGCGGAGTTGCGCGCCTGCGACGGCAGCAGCGTCACGCTGCGCCGCGGAGGGTCGGTCTGGCTGGCCGCCGCGGACCCAGCGGTCGAGGTGTGCCCGCAAATCGGCCCTGTGCAGCTATTCCGTGCACAGCCCGGACTCACCGCCTGATCCGGCAGCCGCACCCAGGCCGCCATCCGGATCCGAATGGTGGCGTGCCGACGGGAGCGGTGGACAGCTGGGTGACTTGTAGTCTCACCGGAGCGGGTGAGACGGGCAGCGCGAGGAGGCGCCGAGGTGTCAGCGGGTGGTGGGACCAAGGCGATCATCGCGGCGCTGCTGGCCAACGCCGGTATCGCGGTGTCGAAGTTCATCGGGTACGCAATCACCGGCTCGTCGTCGATGCTGGCCGAGGCGGTGCACTCGGTGGCCGACACGTCCAACCAGGGGCTGCTGTTGCTCGGGCAGAAGCGCGCCCGGCGGGTGGCCACCCAGGCGCACCCGTTCGGCTACGGCCGCGATCGCTACTTCTACTCCTTCGTCGTGGCGCTGCTGCTGTTCAGCCTCGGGTCGGTGTTCGCGCTCTACGAGGGCTTCCACAAGCTGGAGACCCACGAGCCGCTCACCTCCCCACTGGTCGCGGTCGTGATCCTGGTAGTGGCGATCGGACTGGAGATCTTGAGCTTTCGCACCGCGATCAGGGAATCCCGGCCGCTCAAGGGAAACGGCACCTGGTGGCAGTTCATCCGGCAGGCCAAGACCCCGGAGCTTCCCGTCGTGCTGCTGGAGGATGCTGGAGCGCTGTTCGGTCTGATCCTCGCGCTGGGCGGGGTCGGGCTGTCGACGCTGACCGGTGACCCGGTTTGGGATGCGATCGGCACGATGTGCATCGGTGTTCTGCTGGGTGTCATCGCGATCATTCTCATCATCGAGACCAAGAGCCTGCTGATCGGAGAGGGCTCCGGACCCCACGAGCTGGACCGCATCCATACCGCCATGGTGGGCGGCGGAGTTGATCGGGTGATCCACATCAAAACCCAGTACCTCGGTCCGGACGAGCTGCTGATCGCAGCCAAGATCGCGGTGCCGGCCGCGATGTCCACCGCTGAGGTCGCCCAGATCATCAACGAGGCTGAGGCGCGGGTTCGCAATGCGGTGCCCGCGGCTCGAGTCATCTACCTGGAACCAGATCTGGATCGCGCCCCAGCGGCCAGCAGATGATGAGCGGGACCAACCCGAGCGAGGCAGGAGACGATAGCCATGGCGGCTAGCGGGCTGTGGCGGACCAAGTCGATCGAACAGTCCATAGCGGAGACCGACGAGCCGGGCAGCAGGCTGCGAAAGAATCTCGGTGCGCTCGACCTGACGGTGTTCGGCGTCGCCGTCCTCATCGGCGCCGGGATTTTCGTGCTCGCTGCCCAACAGGCCGGGGACACCGCGGGTCCAGCGGTGTCACTGTCCTTCGTCCTGGCCGCGATCGCCTGCGGGTTCGCTGTGCTGTGCTATGCCGAGCTTGCCTCCACCGTCCCGGTCGCCGGCAGCGCCTACACCTACTCCTACGCCACCTTCGGTGAGTTCATCGCCTGGATCATCGGCTGGGATCTGGTGCTGGAGTTCAGCGTGGGCGGGGCAGTGCTGGCCAAGTCCTGGTCGGCGTACTTGGAGGACGCCGTCGGTGGTGCGATCGCCACCACCATCGAGGTCGGAGGCATCGCGATCGACTGGGCCGCCGTGCTGATCGTCGGCATCCTCACCGTGGTCCTCGCCGTGGGGATCAAGCTCTCCTCCCGGGTCAGCCAGGTGATCACTGCTATCAAGATCGCCGTAGTGCTGCTGGTGATCGTCGTCGGGATCGGCTTCATCCAGCTGAGCAACTACACCCCCTTCATCCCGCCGGCCAGACCCGGTGAAAGTAGCGGTGGGTCGGAGCAGTCGCTGTTCTCGCTGCTGTCCGGCGCGGAGGGCAGCACGTACGGGGTGTTCGGAGTGCTGGCGGCAGCCTCGGTGGTGTTCTTCGCCTTCATCGGTTTCGACATCGTGGCCACCACCGCCGAGGAAGCTCGCAATCCGCAGCGCGACATGCCACGGGCCATCATCGGGTCGCTGGTGATCGTCACGGTGCTCTACGTGGCGGTCGCCCTGGTCATCACGGGTATGCAGCCCTACACCGCGCTGACCACCTCCCCAGACGGGGACACCGCGACCCTGGCGACTGCCTTCGCCAACGTCGGGCTGCCCTGGATCGCCGGGATCATCGCGCTCGGCGCACTGGCCGGGCTCACGACGGTGGCGATGATCCTCATGCTGGGCCAGATCAGGGTGCTGTTTGCGATGTCCCGGGACGGTCTGTTCCCCCGGGCGCTGGCCCGGACAGGTTCACGCGGCACCCCGGTGCGGGCCACCCTCGTAGTCGGCGCGGTCGTCGGCGTGGTCGCGGCGCTGTTCCCGATCATCCGCCTCGAGCAGATGGTCAACATCGGTGCCCTGTTCGCCTTTGTGCTTGTCTCCGCGGGTGTGGTGGTGCTCCGCCGGACCCGGCCGGATCTGCCCCGCGGGTTCCGGACCCCGCTGGTACCGCTGGTTCCGCTGTTGGCAATCCTGTCCTGCCTGTGGCTGATGCTGAACCTGTCAGTGGGCACGTGGATCCGTTTTTTGATATGGCTGGCCATCGGACTGGTCATCTACTTCGCTTATGGGGCCCGCAAGTCGCGGCTCCGGCAGGGGGATCGGCTGGGTGTTTGAGTCGGTATTGGTCGCCAATCGGGGTGAGATCGCGCGGCGGGTGATCCGCACCGCAGGAGGACTGGGAATTCGTACCGTCGCGGTGTACTCCACAGTGGACGCTGATCTGCCGTTCGTCACTGAGGCCGACGAGGCCGTCGAGCTCAGCGGGCCTCCCGCGCAGGTTTACCGGGACGCCCACCAGCTACTCGATGTCGCACGCCGCACCGGCGCGGTCGCGGTACATCCCGGCTACGGGTTCCTGTCCGAGGACGCCGGCTTCGCCCGGGCGGTTCACGATGCTGGTCTGGTATGGATCGGTCCCAGCGTTGAGGCGATCTCCGCGATGGGTGACAAGGTCACCGCACGCGACACCGTGGCGGCGGCTGGGGTACCGGTGGCACCCGGTTCAGATGGCGCAGTGGCCGAGCAGGCCGCCGCGGTGGCGCAGGCGCAGCGGGTGGGTTTCCCGGTGATGCTCAAGGCCGCCGCCGGGGGAGGCGGGATGGGCATGGCGGTGGCGGCCGACGCCAGCACGTTGTGTGCCGAGCACGTCAGGGTCAGCGCATTCGCGCAACGGCTCTTCGGCGACCCGCGGCTGTTCGTCGAGCGGTACTTCCCGCGGGTACGCCACGTCGAGGTGCAGGTTCTCGGGTTGGCCGACGGCCGGGTGCTGGCGCTGGGGGAGCGCGACTGCTCGGTGCAGCGGCGACACCAGAAGGTGGCCGAAGAGAGCCCGTCACCCGCCGTCGAGCCGGATCTGCGCCGCCGGATGGAGGACGCCGCGGTGCTGGCTGCGTCCAGTGTCAATTACCGGAATGCGGGAACGGTGGAATTCCTGCTCGATGTGGAAACCGGCGAGTTCTTCTTCCTGGAAATGAATACCCGGCTTCAGGTGGAGCATCCTGTTACCGAGTTACGTTATGGCGTGGATTTGGTAGCAGCTCAGCTCCGCATCGCTGAGGGCGCCGAACCCGCTTTTGACGTCGACAGCCTTGCACCCGAGGGACATGTGATCGAACTGCGGATCAATGCTGAGGATCCTCGGCGGTTTCTGCCCGGACCCGGAGCGGTCACCGAGTGGGTGGAGCCCACCGGGGATGGGGTGCGGGTGGACGCTGGTTATGCAAAGGGCACCACGGTGACGCCGCTGTATGACTCCTTGTTGGCCAAGCTGGTAGTGCACGGTCGCGACCGTGACCAGGCGCTGCAACGAGCCCGGGCGGCAGTGGCTGAGTTCACCGTGGCCGGGCCGAAGTGCAACTTGCCCTTCCACGCCGAGCTGCTGGAGCACCCCGAGTTCATCTCTGGGCGCTACGACACCGGGCTGGTTACCCGGATGCGCCCCTGACCCTGCAGCCCTCCCCCTTCACTCCCGCGTGTCCGGCGCTGGTGCACGGTGTGTCGCGTTGGCATGTCCACGTACTCGGCGCTGCAGCACAAGTGACGCCCATGGACGGCCGCAGGAGCAGGTCTGCGTTCAATGCAACTTTGCGGGTACTCACTGCT
>DASQVB010000400.1:0-12601 GCA_035640975.1 Pseudonocardiaceae bacterium | reverse complement strand
ATCGGGTTGCTCGGGTTGACCTTCAAGGCCGGTACCGACGATCTGCGTGATTCCCCCGCGTTGACAGTGGCGAGGCTGCTGGCCGCTGAGGGCGCTGAGCTGATCGGCTACGACCCCGGGGTGCCCGCCGCAGTGCCCGGTATGACCGACGACATCCAGGTCACCGACGACCCGATCAAGGCCGCCTCCGGTGCCGCTGCACTGGTGGTGCTCACCGAATGGCCCGAGTTCCGGGTGCTGGACTGGGGCCGGCTGGCCGAGCTGGTGGAGCGTCGCATCGTGGTCGACACCCGCAACCTGCTTGACGCCGACGTCCTTCGCCGGGTCGGCTTCGAGGTCCGCGGCATCGGCCGCAGGTCGATATCGCGCCCGTGAGTGCGTAACGGTGTTATAACGCTGAATGCCACTCGAGCGCTGAGCAGGGACTGGACGGCAGCCCGATGATCTGTTGTGCTTAGCCTCACCTAATCAGTCGATCTAGGGGCATCGGCCATGTACGTCTGCATCTGCCGGGCGGTGACCGAAGCAGAGGTGCGTGGGTGCATCGCTGCGGGCGCGTGCACCGTCGAAGACGTGAGCGACCGCTGCGAGGCGGGTACCGGCTGCGGTTCCTGCCTGGACAAGATCGCTGCTCTGCTCGACGTCTGCGCCGAGTTGCCGAACACGCTGCAACGCAGCGCCTGATATCACCTGAGTACCGGCATATCCCCTGGTCAGGCCAGGCTCACCTTCGATGACATCGCTGGCTGAAACGCGTACGGTCGCGATCATCAGGGACCGATCCGGAGGGGGTTGGACGACCATGCGCGGCGACGACGAGATCATTGAGCTGCTCAATGAGCAACTCACCAGTGAGCTGACCGCGATCAATCAGTACTTTCTGCACGCCAAGATGCAAGCCAACTGGGGCTTCACCAAGCTCGCCGAGCACACTCGGGACGAGTCCATCGACGAGATGCGCCATGCGGAGCGGATCACCGACCGCATCCTGTTCCTCGAGGGTCTGCCGAACTTCCAGAAGCTGCTGCCGTTGCGGATCGGGCAGACCGTGCGCGAGCAGTTCGAGGCTGACCTCGCCGTTGAACGGGAAGTCGTCGAACGGCTGCGCCCCGGAATTCGGATGTGCCGGAAGAAGGGTGACGCCACTACCGCAACCCTCTTCGAGGACATCCTCGCCAGCGAGGAGGAGCACATCGACTACCTCGAGACCAATCTGGGGTTGATCGACAAGCTCGGCGAGCAGCTCTATCTCAGCCAGCTCGTGGAAAGGCCACCGAGCAACGGCTGACCCACTACTGTTGTCGACGTGGGCGAGCATCGACTGTTTGGCGTACCCGAGGCTCGCGCCCTGCTGCCGGAGGTGCGCCGGCGAGTCGATGCGCTGATCGAGGCCCGGGCAAACCTCACCGAGCTGTCGGTTGACCTGAGCCGCATTGGCTCGTCCACGCTTGGTGGTGTACCCGAGATGAAGGCGCTCCAGGCCCGACTGGACGACATGCTCGAGTGGTTCCGAGAGCAGGGCATCGAGCTCAAGGGGCTGGCACCTTTCCTCATCGACTTTCCCGCCGAGCTGGACGGCATCTTGGTGCGACTGTGCTGGCTTGAGGGCGAACAGGCGCTGGAGTGGTACCACAGGTCCGATCTCGGCATCGCGGGCCGTCGGCGGTTACCCAGCTAAGCTGCCGCCGTGAATCGAGTCGACGTCGGCATTGTCGCGGTTGTGATAGCCGCGACAGTGCCGTGTTGGCTGGCCTCTGTCGGGCACGACGCTGACGCGCTGCGTGACGGTTCTTACCGGGACGGGTTCCAGTGGTCGCAGCAGCGCCATCCGGATGCCACGACTTGTGCAGACGAAGCCATGCGGCGAACCGGCCCACAAGTCAGCGCCTCGGCATGGCTCAACGGCTGTATCAAGGCGCTGGATCGCGACCGCTAACCCCCGAATTACTGCAGTTTGTCTCTAAAGCTGCGGTGAGGAAGATCAGCGCACTGGGCGGCGGGCCAGCTCGGAGCCGATCTCGGTGATCACCGGCTGGAGCAGAATGGGTGATGTGCCGCTGAGGAGGTTGCGCTCGGCGATCTCCAGGACCACGACGTTGCCACCGGCGAGCAGTTCCCCGGCCGACCGTGGGCCAGCGGCGGCGGTATCGGGGTGTACGACGGTGATGTCGGTGAAGACCGCCGCGAGGTAACGGCTGGCGAACTGGGTGAACGAATCGGCGATCATACGAACGGGTTGGCCGACGGTGCCCGCAGCGGGCATCGAGGTCAGATGCAGCGGTACCCGGAAGTCGCTGATGATCGGACGAGTGCGGTCCGGCAGCCCGCCTGGCGCCAACGAGTACGTCGGGATCGCTCGCTCGCCGCTACGTCCGATCAGTGGGCTGATGTCGTCGGGCCATGGGATCGATCCGGCCGGGGCAATCTGCCAGCTTTGGGTGATACCCGACGTGATGCGGTCAGCCAGCGCGTAGGTCATCGCCAAGCCCCCCTCCTGGCTCCAGTGAGTGTCAGCCGGGTAGTAGACCGGGGAACCCTTGCGCCGCGTTATCTCGGCCAGCGCCGGGCGCAGGTCGATCGCGCCGGCTTCGGTGACCACCCGGCGCCAGAACTCCTCCCTGGCCTGCGACGCGCAGTCCCGTCCCTGGTATTGCGCCGGTAGGTGCTCGGGCACCATGGTCGTCTTGTCCGGAGCCACCAGCAGGACGAACTGACGGCCAGAGGACTCCACCACACCCCGCATCCGGCGCAACGAATCCACCGTGTCGTCCAGCGAGCGAGACGGCAGGCACGCACCGCTGACATCCGCACCGAGGTAAAGCCAACCGTTGCGCCCTTCGATCACCGAAGGAAACGCTTGGGCGGCAGGCACGATCGGCGCCAGCGCCCGAGGCCCCACCTGCGGCTTTAACGCCGGCACCGGAAGTGATGCCGGCTCGCCGAAGATTCCCCTGCTCACTGCCTCTGTCGTTCGGACCGCGCCGTCCCGGAACGGTAGGTTGTCTGCGGCCCAGACGGGCAGCCCGGCCAGCCACGTCCAGCCGTCTCGCGGGTCACCGAACGCGGCCAGCGGCCGGTTCTCGAATCGGGCGGCATGGGCGCCGAGGGCCAACGCGATAGCCGGACCGAGAAAGAACATGCCCGCGCACATCAGCGCGGTCAATCGACGACCGCCACGATACCGGGGCACCGGATGCTCTCGGAGTGCTTCGTCGACGTCGATGTGCCTGGGGTCGGTCACCGACATGGCGTGCACCGTAACCGCGTCCCGGTCGGTAGCCTGCACCGGCCGACCCGCCGAACGTGGGAGAACGTCAATGTCTTCGCAACGCCTGATCGAGTGGACCGGCGAGCGGTGCGTGCCGTGGACAGATGACCTGCAAGTCGTCTACGAGCACTATCACCGGTACGCGTTGGCCTCCCATTTTGCCACCGGCGCACGAGTGCTCGACCTAGGCTGCGGGGAGGGTTTCGGTCCCGCGCTGCTCGCCGACGGGGCCCGCGAGGTGGTGGGCATCGACATCGACCCGCAGACCGTGGAGCACGCTGGCGCCCACTATTCGAGGGGCAATCTGCATTTCGCGATCGGGTCGATGATCGATTCTGAGCTGCTGGCCGACGCACCACCGTTTGACGTCATCACCTGCTTCGAGGCTCTCGAACACGTCGAAGAGCAGGACACTCTGCTTGCCGTGGTGCGCCGGCTACTGGCGCCGGGTGGGCTGTTTCTGACCAGTACGCCGGACGTGACCGTGTACAGCCACCAACACGGCAACGACAACCCCTTCCATGTCCGGGAACTTACCGATGCGCAGTTCCGGGCACTGCTGGGTGGTTCGTTCGGTCACGTCGCCATCCTGCGCCAGAACGTCGCCGTCGGATCGCTGATCACGGGGCAGGCACAGCAAGGGCCCGCAGTGACGCACTCACTGCGGCGGGCACCGGACGGTGGCTGGCGGGTGACGGCGGACTTGCCGCACACCTACCTGCTCGGCGTCGCCTCGGATGCGACGCTGCCACAACTTCCCCAGCTCAGCGCGCTGGCCGATGCCGATTTGACGCTGGTGCGCAACGCGCATCACGCGCTGGTGCAGGAACAGGGTCGAACCGCCGAACTAGGCGCTGAGCTCGCCGAGGAACAGCAACGAGCAGCGACCGATCGGGCCACCGCGCAGCGACGGCGACAACGGCTGGACGTCGAAGTGCACCGGCTGCGTAGCGAGCTGGCGACGGCGCAGCGCCGGGCGCAGCGGTCGGAGTCGGTGGCGTCCTGGCAACAGGAGATCAGCAATGCTGCGCAACGTCGAGCGACCGAGCTGCAACGTGAGGTGTCGGCGCTGCGGGTCGAGCAGTCGGCCACCGCGCAGCGGCTGATCTCCCGCTATCGGGGCGCAGTGGAGCGTGCGGCACCGCGCGGCACGCTGCGCCGCGACGTCTACGAGCGCGCCCTGGGGCGCGGACTGCAGCCCCAGTCACAGATGTCGCAGCCGCATGTCCCCGGCCCGGTGGAGCTGCATACCAGCACGTCACCGCTGCTCAGCGTCATCGTGCCGGTGCACGGCAAATGGGAGTACACCCGGGCGTGCCTGGCCAGCATCGAGCACAATCCACCGGCGTTCCCGTTCGAGGTGCTGGTCGTCGACGACGCCTCACCGGATCGCACCGCCGAGCTGGCCGCCGCCAGTCCGGGCCTGCGGCTGGTGCGCACGCCGCACAACGTCGGGTTCGTGGGGGCCTGCAACCTCGGCGCCAGCCACGCCCGCGGGTCCTACCTGCTGTTTCTCAACAACGACACCGAGGTGCGGCCCGGGACCCTGAACGCGCTGGTCAACGCCGCCGACTCGGACGATCGGATCGGCCTGGTCGGCGCGGCGCTGGTGTACCCGGACGGGCGGCTACAGGAAAGCGGCGGCATCATCTGGGCCGACGGTTCCGGCTGGAACTACGGGCGCGACCGGGACGCCGGCGCCCCTGAGTTCCAGGTGCGGCGCGACGTCGACTACTGCTCCGGAGCGGCGATCCTGGTGCGCCAAGACCTGTTCGACTCCGTCGGTGGATTCGACCAGCGCTACGCGCCCGCCTACTACGAAGACACCGACCTGGCGTTCGCGATCCGGGCGACGGGTCACCGCACGGTCGTCGAGCCGACCGCGGTGGTGATGCACCACGAGGGCGTCTCCCACGGCACCGACGCGGCCACCGGAGTCAAGCGCTACCAGGAGATCAACCGCACGCTGTTCGTGCAGAAGTGGATCACCGCGCTGGCCGATCATCTCCCGGCCGCCAGCGAGCTCAACCTCTGGTTGGCGCGGCAGCGCGGGTCGGCCGGCCATCGGGGCGGCCTGGTGCTCGTCGCCGATCATCAGGTCCCCACGCCCGACCGCGATTCCGGATCGATGCGCATGCATCAGCTGTTGCTCCAGCTCGTCGAGCTGGAGCAACGGGTGGTGTTCTTCCCAGCCAATGGCGCCCTCCTGCAGCCCTACACCGGCGAGCTGCAGCGCCACGGGATCACCGTGATTGCCGACTCAGCTGCCCAGGCCAGTTTCCTGCGCGAGGCGGGTGCGGCGCTCACCGTGGCCGTGCTGTCCCGCCCACAGGTGGCCTGGAAGCTGCTTGAGGAGCTGCGGATGCTCGCGCCGCACTGCCTGGTCGGCTACGACACCGTGGACCTGCATTTCCTCCGTCTGCAGCGGCAGGCCGCCCTCGCCGCGTCGACCGGCGATGGGGACGGCGCAGCGCGGCTGGCCGGCAAGATGAGTGCGTCGCGGGAGCTGGAGCTGGGTCTGGTGCGAGCCGCCGACCTGACCTTGGTGGTCTCCGAGCACGAGCAGCGCCTGCTGCGCGATCTGGTCCCGGAGGCCGACGTTCGGGTGCTGTCCAACGTGCACCGTCCTGCCGTCGAGGTGCCGGGACCGCGGGACCGCACCGGGCTGCTGTTCGTCGGCAGCTTTGACCACTTGCCCAACCGGGACGCGGTGGGATGGATGGTCCATGAGGTGCTGCCGCTGGTGCACCGCCGACACCCGGCGACAGTGCTGCACGTGGTGGGCAGCAACCCGTCTTCCGACGTGCTGGAGCTGGCCGATGAGAGCGTCGAGGTGCACGGCTGGGTACCTGATCTGATGCCGTTGCACCAGCGGTGCCGGCTTTCGGTGGCGCCGCTGCGGTTCGGGGCTGGAGTGAAGGGCAAGGTCGGCGAGAGCATGGCTGCCGGTCTGCCCACGGTGTGCACGCCAGTCGCTGTCGAGGGCATGCAACTCATAGACGGCCAGCACGTACTGGTGGCCGCAGACGCCACCGGATTCGCTGATCATGTGGTGACGCTGCTCGAGAACGACGCGCTGTGGCGCACGATGTCCGAGGTTGGGGCCAACGCGGTGGCCGAACGGTTCGGGCCAGACGTCGCCCGCTGCGCGCTGGCGGACTTGCTGGCTACTGCCAGCAAGTCCGGCCCTTGCTAGCGTCCCCGGACGGTCGGTGGCGCGTAGGTTAGCTGCTGGTTCAGCACCGAGTCGAAGCTGGCCAGCACCGCGTCATAGTCCGACCCGAACGCCTCGAAGAAGATCACTCGGTTGTAGAGCACGTAGACCCCGCGGTACACGATCGACCGGCTGCCTGGCGCACTACCCAGCACCGCCACGCCCTGCTGCGCGCGGGAATCGTCGACCTTCAGCCCGCCATCGCGCTGCACCGTGGTGATGATGTTCGCCACATCAGTCGCAGCCTGCTCATCGGTCAGGGCGAAAGCGAACATCCCGAGGGTGTTGCCGCCGTCGGTGGTGGTCTTGAGCACACCGTCGGTCATCCCGCCGGCACGCAGGGCGTTCAGGATCGGCCGGGGCACCAGGTCGGTGCTCTCCAGCTGGGGCAGGTCGAAAATCCCGCCACCGCCGCGAGCCTCACCG
Organism: Pseudonocardiaceae bacterium; assembly: GCA_035640975.1. GTDB lineage: Bacteria > Actinomycetota > Actinomycetes > Mycobacteriales > Pseudonocardiaceae. The sequence goes on along the minus strand of DASQVB010000400.1, from coordinate 5,693 downwards.
GGCGGCTCGATCAACGCGTGTGGGGTATCCGCCGGTGCCGGGCTCGGTGCCGGTGGAGCCGGCAGCTGACGAGCGGCCGTGGGCTGCTCAGGCAGCGCGGATTCCTCGCTGCTCGCCTGGGTCTGCTCGGAACCGCCGCTCAGCAGGTAAGCCACGCCGGCGCCTACCAGCCCGGCCATCAGGATCGCTAACACGGCGATCCCAATGATCTGCTTGGACCAGGGCTGCAGCGCGGAAGTCACGAACACCTCGGGCCCCTGCCGCATCCAGGCGCTCTGTTGTTCAGCGAGGGGTTGTTCAGCAAGGGATTGTTCAGCGATGGACTGTTCGGCGAGCGGTGAGCGATCCGAGTTCGTCCACGGCGGTGCGGAGTTGTCGAGGTCGCCGGCAGCGGGACCGCCGACGGGCTCGAACAAGCCCCGGACCTGACCCTGCTCCTGCTGGTAAGAAGGGCCGCTTTGATACAACGGAGTTGTCGGATAAGCGGACTGGGCCGCCCCCACCGCAGTACGTTGCAGATCCTGGACTTCACCGGCCCGCCCGACTTGGCTGGTCTCGACGAGGGCATCCCCGTCGGTGTCGGGCCCGACCGCCTGTATCACCTGCGTGGCGGCCTCCGGCGACGAGGTCTCCCAATGAAACGCTGGCGGGAACGGGCTGGCGACCTGGGGTGCGTTGCCTGTTTGGGGTCCGTTGCCCGCAGCGCGCACCAGCGCATCGCGGCGCTGGCGGTGGTCCTCGGAAGACAGCCGTCCCGCGGCGAGATCCTCGTCGAGCTGCTGAAATTCGTTCGGCCGGGTCACTGCACCACCCCCTCGGGGAACATCGGGTCGGGGCACATTGTGCACAGCGGCCACGCTGTGTCCGCGGCCGACCTCCCGCTGTTAGCAGCCCTGTTACCCTCGCGCCCTGATGGGCGACGGGATGAGCGGTTCCAGGCACGCGCGGGGCGATCGACCTCCACGCGTGGCAACCACGGTGAAGGCGCACCCGAACACCGGCTTCGCGTGGTTGCGGATGATCGGCGCGCTGACCGTCGTGGTCGACCACTCGATGCCGCTGACCGATCCGTCGCACCTGACGCTGTTTCCCACCTCGTGGGTACTGTCCCCTGGCTACATCGCGTTGCTGGGGTTCTTCGCGATGAGTGGCTACCAGATCAGCGACAGTTGGAGACAGGATCCGTCCTGGTGGCGCTTCAGCGCCAAACGGGTGCTGAGATTATGGCCTCCACTGCTGTTTGTCGTGCTGGTCACGGCCCTGGTGATCGGCCCGCTGGTCTCCATTCTCGCTCCGGGCGACTACTTCTCAGCTCAGCAGACATGGGGATACATCGTCAATAACGCCGGCCTGTATACGTTGCAGCACCAGCTGCCCGGTGTGTTCGTCGACAATCCCTGGCCATGGTCGGTGAACGGCTCGATCTGGACGCTGCCGATGGAATTCACCGGCTACCTGCTGGTCCTCGCCTTCGGGGCTCTCGCGCTGTTCCGTCGGGCACCGTGGTTGACGATCGTCCTGCTGCTGGGCCTAGTCGCGCTGGACCGCCGCTTCGAGGCCAGCATCGGCAACCCCGGAGATGGCGGTTCGTTCCTGCAAGTGCCGATCGGGTCGATGGTGGCCTTTCTCGTCGCGTTCAGCATCGGCATGGTGTTGCACGCTTACCGGAGCCGGATCCCACTTTCGCCTGTCGTGGCGTGGTCGCTGGTGGGGCTGCAGATCGCGGTCCACACCACCAAGGCCGGCGCGCTCACCCTGCCGTTCATGGCCGGGTACGGGGCGATCGTGCTCGCGTTTCACTGGCCGGCTCGCCTCGAGGGCTACGACTCGTGGGTCTTCGGCAGCTATGGCTTGTATGTGTGGGCGTTCCCGGTGCAGCAGCTGCTGATCATGGCCGGCGTCGATTCACTATTGCCGCTGATAGTCACCGCAGTGCCGCTGTCCTACCTGTGCGGTTGGTTGTCATGGCGTTACATCGAACAGCCCACCTTGTCGTTGCGCCGTTACCTGCGGCGTCGCACACCTCGCCCGGTTGCCGCCAGCCGACTCCAGCGGCGCTCGCAGCCCGCGCGGCCCGCACCGCCCGAGCGAGAACCGTCCGTGCCGGCAGCCTCGGCGTAGCCTGACGGCATGGCACTGTTCGGACGCAACAAGACCCACATGGTGACCGCCGAGGAGGCGCTGCCCGGGCGATCCACTCCCATGCCGCTGACCGAGCGGCACGCCGTGACGGGCCACCGCATCGTGCCGCCGTTCCCGGACGGCCTGCGTACCGCGGTGTTCGGGATGGGCTGCTTCTGGGGCGCCGAGCGGATCTTCTGGCGCACCCCAGGGGTGTATTCCACCGCCGTCGGCTACGCCGGTGGCTACACCCCCAACCCCAGCTACGAAGAGGTGTGCTCCGGGCGGACCGGGCACACTGAGGCCGTGCTGGTGGTGTTCGACCCGGTGCAGATTTCCTACGCTGAGCTTCTACGGGTGTTCTGGGAGGGCCACGACCCGACGCAGGGGATGCGGCAGGGCAATGACCGAGGCACCCAGTACCGCTCTGTGGTGTACACCACCGACGCCGAGCAGGCCGCCGAGGCTGAGACGAGCCGATCGACCTACCAGCAGGCGCTCACCGCCGCCGGGCGCGGTCAGATCACCACCGAGATCGCCGCCCTACGGGATTTCTATTATGCCGAGGACTACCACCAGCAATATTTGAGCGACGCTAAGAACCCGAACGGCTACTGCGGCATAGGTGGCACGGGTGTGTGCATGAGTGACCCATCGAAGAGTCCAGCGACTACACAACAACCCGTCCAGCCTTCGAATCCTTGATTCGGCCGGACACTGCCGCGATCCAGCCGACCACACTCGGATTTTGTTCGTTGGCGGCAACCCCTACTCAGCACGCGTCGGCCGACTCGAGGCCCGCGATATCCGCCGCGGATCTCGGGATCCACCGCCACCATCTGCGCGATCACCTGCTGACCCGGACGGCGGGTCAGATCCACCGCGACCTCCTCAGCGGCGACACGGGGTCAGTTTCAAGCGTTGTCGACACAACTGGTCAAGCGCCCGTCAGTCGCACTTCCGCTCATCGGCAGAGACGTCCGGATGGTCTCGTTGGGCGCGCGCGGAGGTGACTGATTAGCTATCGCGTGGCGGCTGGGGTGCGTTCCGGACTCCCAGGGCCGGCGTCGCTGGTCGTGCTAGCCAACAGCATCAACATCCCCTACCCATATGACAACGCACGCCTGCGCGACGACATAAAAGATGCCGAGGCGAGCTGCGCGAGGGCCAGCCTCATTGAGGTCGTGCGAGCCGGGGGCTGTCCGCGCTTACCTTAATTGGGCGGTGATGGGGAGGTGGTTGAGGCCGCGGATGACGAATTCGGGTCGTTGTTGGGGTTGGCCGGCTAATTCGAGGGTGGGAAGGCGGTGGCAGAGGGCCAGCAGGGTGGCTTGGGCTTCGATGCGAGCCAGGGGGGCTCCGAGGCAGTAATGGATGCCGGCTCCGAAGCCGAGATGGGGGTTGGGGGTGCGGCTGATGTCCAGGTGGTCTGGTTGGGGGAAGACATGAGGATCTCGTCCGGCCGCGCCGAGCAGGACGGCGATCTTGTGTCCGGTGGGCACGGAGAAGCCAGCGATGGTCACATCGGTGGTGGCGGTGCGCTCGAATAATTGCAGGGGGCTGTCGTAGCGGATGAGCTCTTCTACCGCGGGCGCGGCAAGCCCGGGATCGTTGATCAGTCGCTGCCACTGATCGCGGTGGCGCATGAGCGCCAGCACGCCGTTGCCCACTACGTTCACCGAGGCCTCGTGCCCGGCCATGAACAGCAACACCACCGTGGCCACTAGCTCATCCTCGCTCAGGCGGGCTCCGTCGGTGTCGGTGACCGCGACCAGGTCGCTGACCAGATCGTTGCCGGGCTGGTTGTGCTTGCGCCGCTGGGCGAGCAGGCCGCGCAGATAGGCGACGAATTCAACCGCGGCCTGCTCGGCGTCGCGCTGGCGGGATGGGTCAAGGTCGAACTCATACATCTTCACAATCCTGTTGGACCAGGGCCGCAGCATGGGCCGATCGGCTGGGGGAATGCCCAGCAGCTGGGCGATGACCTCGATCGGCAAGGGTGCCGCCAGGGTGGTCAACAGGTCAGCCGAGCCCTCAGCGTCAATCCGTTCAGCCAGCTGACCGACTAGCGTCTGGGCCCGCTGGGCCACCCAGGGCCGCAGACGTTGCACATGCCCCCGGCCAAACGCCGCAGACACCAGCCCGCGCAGCCTGCCATGGGTGGGCGGCTCACTTTCCAACAACGAGTTGCGATGCAGCAGATTAAAGGCGCTGAACCGCTCCACCGGACGCGCATCCGCCCACACCCGTCCCAGCGACCGGTGACGCAACACCGCCGAGCAGGCCGCATGCGTCACCGCCACTGCCTGCCCCAGCGGGAGATGCCAATGAACCGCAGCCTTGCGGCACATGGCCGCGAACACAGGATACGGATCAGCCACGAAACCTCGATCAGCCGGATCAAACGGCGGCTCCTCGGGCACTGACTGCAATGGCCCGCCGACAACGTGGCTCATTGGGAGCCAACACTGGTGGCCATCCGCGCACCGTCCTTGAGTGTCCGCTGCGTGGCCCGGAACGGGCGCTCAGGCGCGGCCCCGCCCACGCTACGGATCGCGATGACCCTGCATACCACCACCGCGTTCACCGCACAGCGCAAGAGCGGATGTCGGCGGACATCTCTGGGCGGCGCATGGTCGCTGACGGTTAGTTGGTGGTCGACGCCTGTACGCGTTTAGTTGCTGATCGGAACGCGGAGGATCTGACCGGGAAAGATCAAGTTCGGGTCGCTGATCTGAGTAGGGTTGGCCCGTACGATGCGCTGATAATGGCTGGCGTTGCCATAGTGGGCCGTCGCGATGGCTGAGAGGGTGTCGCCGGACTTGACTACGTGCTCGCGATATCTGAAATAGCCGTCGACGATCAGCGGTCCGTAGATCACCGGGACAATCACTTTATTGATCTCACTGCCGTTCTCGACGCTGATTTCGAACACCTCAACGAACAATCGGTCCAGCGTGAACGCCGCCCCGCTCACATCCACTTGGAGCTGGAACTGGCCGTGCTCGCCGGCCCCGCCGCCAACCTGGAAGTGACCGGGTCACTTCATCGTGGCCCTCACTGATCCGGTAATTCAACGTGGCCTCGAATCCATTCCTGATTCCCGCCACCAACACCGGGCTTCCCACGAGGTCGAACTGCCGGGGCTGATCAACACGGTTGGTCAAGACGCGCCCTCCATGATCGGTATTCCGCTGAGCCTCTCAACGCCACCACTCCCGTGTCAACATCGTAGGCCGGTGCACATCTCCGGATTGACGTCAGCTCATAGGGCATCAGTGCCGTCTAGTGTAGTGTCTCGTTATTGCTTTTTCACTTACTGGAGGGTGACCCGTCCGCGTTCGACCTTGGCGAGGATCTGCTCAGCGGTGGCGGTCCACACGAATGGTTTCGGATTGTCATTGTGGGCTTTTAGGTAGTCCTCGATCGCGGTAACGAGGTCGTTCACGTTGTGGAACACGCCCCGGCGGATGGACTTGTCGGTCAGGTCTCGAAACCACCGTTCGACCAGGTTAAGCCACGACGAGGAGGTGGGAGTGAAGTGCAGTGAAAACGTGGGTGTGCAACGAGCC
>DASQVB010000399.1:0-13089 GCA_035640975.1 Pseudonocardiaceae bacterium | reverse complement strand
CGTGGTTGGCGAGCTATTGGGCCCAGGACAACAGAAACTGGTCCGCCGGATCGACAGGTAATGAGCCAACCGACTCCTGCCGGCACAAGGCATGTTCGTCGCAGAATCAGGACACAACCCGACGCAGCCACAGCGCGAGCAGCTCCACGGCGAGCACGGTGACGAACACCATCAGCATGACGGTGGTGACCACACCGAATTCCAGGACCCGGGAGGCATTCAGGAGGTAGAAGCCGATCCCACCGGCACCGACGATCCCCAGCAGCGTCGCCGCCCTGATGTTGACGTCGAGCTGGTAAAGGATGTGCGCGACGAAGGCAGGCGCAGCCTGCGGCAGCGTCGCGGCGAAGAACACCTGGGTGCCTGATGCTCCGGTGGCGCGCAGCGCCAGCTGTACCCGGGTGTCGGTCTCCTCCAGGGAATCCGCGACGAGTTTGCCCAACAGCCCCATCGCGCCGATACCCAGTGCGCAGGCGCCGGCGACCGGTCCGAGTCCTGTGATCACCACCAGCACGATGGCGAGGATCAGCTCCGGGACGCCGCGGACGAACACCACGAAGATCCGGAACACTGTGGCCACCCGCGGCGACGGTGCCACATTGCGGGCCGCCATGGCCCCGACGGGTAGTGCCAGCACCGCGCCGATCAGGGTGCCGGCAAGTGCGATCTTGATTGTCACCAGCAGCTCGTCGAACAGCTCCGCACCGATGCCACCGGTCTCTGGAGGCCAGAAGAGCCCAGCGGTCGTGCCAATGTCGCGCAAGCCGTCGACGACCTGGGACGGTGAGAGCTCGGCCTCCCACACCGAGGCAATGACGATCGCCACCGCCAGCGCGAGAAAACCAGCGCGACGGATCCGCGCTGCGTCCCACGGTGGCGAGATCCGACCAGGCTCGACGGCACGGTTGCGGTGCTGCGGCATCCGGCGTGGCTTGCGGCGCTGCCCGGTGGGACCACCAAGCAGCGCGCGTCGGATGACTCCAGAGATCAGTTCGACCGCGACACAGAGCAGCACCACGATCAACGCCAGCGCCATCGCGCGCGGGTAGTCCAGCTCGCGCAGCGACTGCGCGATCTCGAACCCGATGCCGCCGACCCCGACGAAACCGAGCACGACCGAGACCCGCAGGTTGATGTCGAACCGGTGCAGCGCGGTGGCGACGAACGCCGGGGCAACCTGCGGCACGACGCCGGTCACCAGTTCCTGCAACCGGCCCACGCCGGTGGCCCGGATCGCCGTCCGGGGACCCTCGTCGATCTGCTCCACCGAGTCTGCGTAGAGCTTGCCGATCATCCCGACCGAGTGCAGGCCCATCGCGAGCACACCGGTGAGGGAGCCGAGACCGAAGATCCGGAAGAAGACGATCGCGAGTACCACGTCGGGCACCGCTCTGGCGACCACGACCAGCGCGCGGACGCCGTAGCGGATCCCCGGGTTCGGGGTGGTGTTGCGCGCTGCGAGCACTGCGATCGGCAGGCTCAGCACCACCGCGAGCAACGTGGCGCACACGACGATGGCCAGGGTCTCGCCGCACAGCCGCGCCGCCTCACCGGCAGCGGGAAAGTCCAACGGCAAGGTCCGCGACAGGAAATCCGTGGCATTGCCCACGCTGTCGACGATCGTCGCCACATTGATCTTCAACGAGGCGAGTGACCAGAACCCCGTGGCGAGCAGCGTCGCCATGGCCGCGCCGGCCACCACGCTGCGAGCCGATGGCGTGGCGAGGGTGCGGCGGATGTCCCGGCCGGAGTCCGGACGGGTCGGTGTGCGCAACGCCACGACGCTCAGCCAATGACGGTGAGCAGCCCGGCCGGCTCGGGTGCGACCTGCGTGTACACCGCCATCGCGTCGGTGTGGTTCAGTCCGGCCACGGGACGGTCCATCACGATCCGTCCAGCGCGCAGCCCCACCAATCGATCGCCGAAGGACAGCGCCACATCGACCTGGTGCAGGCTGCACAGCACGGTGAGTCGATCCTCCTGGCTGATCTTCACAAGCAATGCCATGATCTGCGCCGACGACTCCGGATCCAGCGAGGCCACCGGCTCGTCTGCGAGCAGGATTTCCGGGCCCTGCATCAGCGCCCGGGCGACCGCAACCCGTTGCTGCTGACCGCCGGAGAGCGTGTCGGCCCGCTGGAACGGCCGTTCCGCGAGGCCGACGCGGTCCAGCTGTTCCAGGGCGGCCCGCCGCACGCTGCGGGGATATCCCACCAGCCCGAGCCGCGGTCCGTGCAGCGAGCCGAGCACCCCAGTGCACACGTTCTCCAGCACGGTGAGGCTTCCGACCAGGTGGAACTGCTGATGGATGAAGCCGATCCGCCGCCGCAGCCGGCGCAGCTGTCCCCCGCTCGCGGTACCGACATCAGCACCGAGCACCCGCACCGAGCCTGCAGTGGGCCGCTGCAGGCCATCGACGTGGCGTAGCAGCGTCGACTTACCGGATCCGGACAGGCCGAGCAGTGCCACCACCTCGCCGGCCTGCACCGTCAACGACACGTCCTCGAGCGCCTGCACGTGTGGCGGGAACGTCTTGCTCACACCGTCCAACGTGATGACTGACTGGGTAGGGCCGGCGCGATCCTGCGAGCAGATCTCGCGTGTCATGGCGTCTCCTAGTGCGCTGGGCGCTGTCAGACCTGTGTGCATGACTCGTTCTTGGTGACTTCACAGACCTTGCGGACGCCGTTGTAGAGGGCGTCGTCGACGGCCTTGTATCCCCACGAATCCTCGTCGCCGAGCTTGCAGTCAGCCGCGCAGAACCCGTTGACTTTGAGGTAGTCGACGTTGGCCTGTTCGGCGATCAGCCTGGTGAGCGTGTTCTTCAGTTCAGGGTCGAGATCGTCGGCGATGGCCATCGGTGAGCCGGGGATCGTTTCCGATTTCCACAGCGTGGTGATCTCCCCTGGTTGCAGCGAGCCCTTTTCGATCAGCTGCGAGTCGACTATCGAGTCGTAGGCGAAGCCGGCGTCGCACTGCCCGCTCTTGACCGCCAGCACCGACGCGTCGTGGCCGCCGGCGAAGATCGGTTCGATGTCCTTGGTGGGATCGATGCCGGCCTCGAGGAGCCCCGCGGTCGGGTAGAGATAGCCGGATGTGGAGCTGGGGTCGACGAAGCAGACCTTCTTGCCGCGGTAGCCGGCCAGGTCGGTGATCGGCGAGCCCGCCGGCACGATGCCGTAGGACTGGTAGCCGGGTTCCTCGCCGGGACCATCCACCTGAGCAGCCACCGGAGTTACCTGCACGCCCTGGTTGCGGGCAAGAACGTAGGAGAAGGGTCCGAACTGGGCGATGTCGACCTTGCCCGCCCGCATCCCCTCGATCACCGCGGCGTAGTCGGTCGCATTCTGGAACTCGATCGTCTTGCCGGTCTCCTCCTCGATCATCGCGATGATCGGGTCGAAGCCGGCCTTGAGACTGTCCGACTCCTCGCTGGGGACGGCCGCGAAGACCAACGTGTCGGGATTTCGGGAGCCGACTCCGGCGCTGTCGGCGGCACCGCTCTGCCCGCAGGCCGACACGACGAGCAGGGCGGCGGCGCTGCCCGCCAGCAGGCCGAGGGTTCGCTTCACGGTGTTTCCTCCGGACGTGGTGGGACGGCCCGAGCGTGGGGACGGCCTGAGCCTGCGGGCCGCTGAAACCGCACTGGAGAAGGTCCGGTGGCGCGACGGTAAATAACAGCCGACGCTTGTCCCGGTCGGACCGGACAAACGCTCCATAACCGCAGCCACCGCGGCCTTGTCAGGGCGGATCCACCGGGGGTGGCCACTCAACCGTGGCCTCGAGTTCCCGGAAGGGAGAGCAGCGGGTTGACCGGCGTTCATCCGTCCGCCACCCCGGGCCGATGGACTGGCCGCCTGCTCGAGGAGGCAGATCCATGGACGTACGCACGCGGCTGCGAACTGACCTGATGGCCACGGTCGAGTTGCCCTACGGGAGCGAGGCAGTAGACCAGCTGACGCATGCCCTGCAGACGGGGACGCTCGCGCTCCGGTCCGGGGCACGCCCGGAGCTGATCGCCGCCGCGCTACTACACGACATCGGGCGGTCGCCGGCGGTCGCTGATGAGATGCCCGGCGTGCCGCACGAGCGGATCGGCGCCTCCTACTGCCGCCGTCACCTCAGTCACGAGGTGGGATGGCTCGTCGGTGCGCACGTGCTGGCCAAGCGCGCCCTGGTCACCACTGAGCCCGGCTACATCGATCAGCTTTCCCCGGCGTCCGTACGCAGCCTCGCGGTGCAGGGCGGGCCCGCCGACGAAGCCGAGGTAGCCCGGTTCCTGCGGCATCCGCTGGCATCCGACGCGATGGCACTGCGCCGGTGGGACGACGAGGCCAAGCAACCCGGAGCCGCGACCCTGCCCCTCGATGCGCTGCTGGACAGCGTGATGCTCGCCCGATGCGCCTCGTAACGCGCATGCTTTGGCCGGGAAAGGGGTGCGGCAATCCAGGTGAGCGGCGCACCGTGGTTGCCGCAGCAGCGGGACTGTTATGAGGACTGGTATCTGATACGTGACTGGGCGGCGGTGGGCGAGCTCAACACCAACGCGGTGCACCCGCCCACATCAAAGTCCACGACCGGGTAGCTCACCAAGCCGAGTCCGGCGCCGGTGGGCTTTACGCCTACGTGCCGGAGAGGGCGCCCCGGGTGGGACTGCGGCAACCTGGTTCGCCAAGCCCGCCGGGTGGAGTTACGCCGATCTCGAGAACGCACTCGAGGCCTGCCTGGCTCGGGGCCTGACGCTGTGGCAGCGCCAGATGCTGCTCAGTCCCGCCCCAGAGTTCTGCCTCCGCGGAGACGCCGCACCGGATCTGGCAGCTCCCCTGCAAGGCCCCCGGGTGCCGTGCCGGGCTCTTCGCTGATCGCGTAGACCAACCTCACCGCTCATACTCGATGCGGGCCCATCCCGGCGGGAGCCGCGTAGTTGACGATCACGCTGGTGGTGCCGTTGGGAAGCGGATACTTGGCGCCACACCAGCCGCCCACGACATCTGTGGGGACCTGCTTGTCGATGCGAGCGTTGGTGGATGGCAGCTCCACGGTGTTGTCCTCGTCCCCTTCGTCGTCGGGCCAGCGATGGTCGTCCAGCGATCTGCTGGGCGCGAGTGAGGATGACGTCCCACGGCAGCCCGTCTCCGGCATCGGTGTAGGTACCGTCACCGGTGGCATAGGTGTAATCGCAATGCATGATCACGCCACCGGGATGGCTGGGATTGCGCAGCGCAGCGGCGGTGTCCGCCAGGGACAGCCGGTGAATAGGCAGGCCTCGTGCCAAGCAGCGGTCAGCGACCCATGCGGCTCCGTGCTCGAGCATCCGGGGATGGCGCAGCCACTCGGCGCGATCCCATGCCGAGAATCCGCAGAACGCGGCGTTATCGGACTCCTGGTTACCGTTGCGGATGGACCAGGCAGCTGCGCTGTAGGGCACGTATGTCTCGGCGCGGTTGTCGTCAAACGCGGCGTGGTACGAGGCCTGGTCGGTGCCGGTCTGAAAATAGGCGCCGAGGCTGTCGACGTCCCTGGCGCCCTCGGTGGTGTAACACCACCAGGCGGACACGTTCGCCGAGACGGCTCGAGTAGTTGTCGGTGGGGATCACACCGACCGCCAAGGATGAGGCGCGTTGGGACCGAGGTCCCGGATGCCGCGCAGGTCAGGCAACCTGAGTTTGACGGCCCGCGCTCGGCCGTCCTTGTCGGGTTCACGGACCTCATGGAGGTCACGGACGTCACTGAGCACCTCGTCGGCCGAGATGGTCCCATCGCGCACGTCCGTGATCATTGTGCTTCCTTCCAGCGGTGGTGACGCAACAGCACGAGCGGGCACCGTACTAAACAGGTGATGTCGTTGCGCGTTACGCAACACCGCGGGTCGGTCGAGCCCATGCCCAAGCCAGCACCAACACGACAACCACGAGCAGCACGATGGCGAGTGGCAAATGCGCGTTGAGAGTGCCACCGCTGCCGAGCGAAGCTTGTCCAAAACTCACGCCGAATGCGATTGCGCTGAGTAGCGCGGGCCACAGTGGTGCTCGGTGGATCCGCCACAGCAACGCTGCAGCAAGGGCCTGGATACCCGTAGCGACGTGAATGGAAATGGCGAAAGCGCCGTGCAGCTCCATGGCTCCTTCATCGCCGCCAAGGTATTCACCCCCGGTGAGACCTTGGAGCACGAAGAGAACGATATTGATCGTCACGATCACGCGAAGCGACCAAAGGATGCCGGCGTGGGCGGTGATGTGTGGAGCAATTGTTGCAGACGACACTGAACGCATCTCCTCTGAACGTTTTTTGCTAGTCGTACACTTGCAGCCATGGAACGATGCTCCGCGTGGAGGCAGATCTGGCATCCCGGTAGACCGCTACTGGCGGCATCGAGTCAATCCTAGAGCAGTCGGGAAGGAACAAGTTCGGCATGCCGTGCTGCCGCCGGAGGACATGATCACCATTTGTGTGCGTTGAGCTACAATCTTTGTCACGCAAGACACATAAAAGGTGGTCATGGTGCTCGAGATATGAGCGATCGCGCCGGGCAGGTGCCGTTCCAGTGTCAAGCTGCATTGGTCGCACGGTGAAGAGCGGGACGTGGCGACGAGGGCCGGCACACATCGGCTCCCAGACCCCGCCAGATAAGGCGTAATAAGCTACTTGTCCCGCAGGGCAAGCTGGGAGGATGCGATGACCGGGTACATCTCGTCGCCACGACCGGCGTCGTGCCAGCCGACCAGCGCGAGCCTGGGCTTGGAGTTGGGCCGCCTTACGATGCACAGCAACCGTCCGTATTCCCACATCGTCCGCATCCTCCTCTCGGAATGGGCAGTCTTGCGCCTACATCTCGTCCGAGGGAAAGGATCCCAGACTCCCTAGCGGCGATCATCGTCTCTATAGACCATCTTTCGCGTACTCCAGATCATGCAGACCCACTAGATCAGACGATGTAGTTACTTGATCTCGGTCCGTCGCGGTTGGATTTCAGGGGCGCCGTTGAGATCGATCCGCCCGTCGTTGCACACTACCCAACCGTCGGGGAGGTGCACGTCGCAGCCGGGAGCCACCGTCATCCCGCCGGTACCAGGACGAACAGGACTGGGCAGCGTGCATCGGAGGTTGAGGTCGCCGCGGAACACTGCACGTCGCAGATCCACGGACTTGTCGAACACGCTACCCGCCAGGGTCACCGGCCCATGGAACTCCGAGGACAAGAAGACAGCACCCTGTTGGAAATGGGCTGCCTCAAACGAGACCCGGTCGTGCGCGATCAGGTGCGGGAAGTTGCTCCGACCGCGAAAGACGACGTTGTCACACTCCAGCCGGCCGTACGACACGGCCCGAGTGAACCACGCCTCGCCGTTGATCTCGGTCCTCGCCAACCGGGTGGTGCCGTACAACTGAGCGTCACGCAACACGAGCCGGCCGATGGCCTTACCGGACAGGTCGAGGTAGTCCAGCAGCGCGCCGGTCAAATCTAGATCGGGGAGCTTGTCGCCGTCCTGGCGGTGGTCGAGAAGCAGTTCGCTGATCACACGCTGCGCCGCCAGCCGGACCTGCCTCTCCTGGTCGGCATCGCGTTCATCCGCCGCTTCCCATTGGGGACGCGCACCGGTCCGGTTGTGCACGTAGTCGGGGTGGTCACAAGGGCGGCGCAGGTATGAACAGATCACGTCGAGCACCGTCTGGACATAGGACGGTCGGCTGCGCGCCAGTCCAGCCAACGCGTGCACTGCACCGACCCGGACCTGGTCGGCTTCGTGCCCGAGAAGCTCGACTGCACGGGCGAACCGCTCATCAGCCACCTGCTCCCGAGCCTGCTCGTTGCTACGCCGCTCCAGGTCGTGGCGCGACTCTTCGATCCTGCGCCGGCGATCGTTGAGCCACAGCGCGTACAGGGCGACGACCGCTGCCGACACCAGCCCACCCGTTCGGATGGACTCAGACACTGAGGTCGTCCAGTCGAGCGAGAGCAACAGGGCGGTGACCGTGCCAAACAGCGCCACCGCAAGCCCAATAGTGATCAGGAGCCACCAACCGTCCCGCCGGCCCATCATTGCGCTGAGTTCTCCCTTTGTTCTCGCCTCGGGTGTGTCGCTTGATCGTGCCGGGTGCGTTCAGTGGTCCTGTACCCGGGCGCTGCAGCTTCAGCAACGAGCATGACTGCCGCCTACCGCGGCGCCCGCTGGGCACGTATGTCCCCTCATACGAGAGCCGGGCACACGACCCGGAAAGTCGGCCCGGGCGGAAGCGGTACGTCAGGGGATCCCACGTCCATCCGCGAGCCGGTTCGTATCAGCCGCTCACGCGTCGCCCTCTTACCTTGTGGGCCCGGTGCTCGCCGTGTCTGCGGTACTGGCGGTGACGGCCAAGTATGCGCCGGTGGCGGTGGACCGCGCCGTCAACGCACCGATCGTGGACGGCTGCGTCGTCGAGCTCGTCACCGTTGCCTCCTGACATCACCGGACAGCTTGCAGTTCTGCCGGGCGCGGCCGTTGGCGAGCAAGGAAGCCTCGCACAACCTCAGCCTAGGGTATGATTGAGACAATCATTTACAACATTAATCGTCCCGTCGACAGTGTCGATCAACGACGGACGCATTCAGATCTGGGGAGGGTGGCCGATGAGGCGTAAGAAAATTGACAAGGCTGCCACTCTGCGAAATCTGCAGACGATCGAGAATGACGATTACGATGGCTTTGTGCTTTTAGTACAAGCAGCGCGTAACAGAAGTGCTGCATTCGATCCAGACTTACCCGTTTGGGACATGGCTCAGCATATGGGCATCATCGTGGACTGCAATCGTAGCGGTGTTCCAGAATTCGATGAGATAATGCGAGACTTCGTGCGGGACAGGAATAACGTGGACGGCTCGGACAAGCGCCCCTTCGTCAAGGGCAGACACTAAGGAGACAAGAGCAGGCGTTAGCCCTCGTCGAACCACTGCGGCACGGATCAAAGTCCGACCGCGGCGCCGCGCTCGCCCCGTCTGCAGTGCGACGACATCGCGGCGAGCCGCCTGGCTGGTGCCGGTGATGACTCGACTGCCGTGCTTCTACGATGTCCGCGACGTCCGCACGGACACGAATAGAGGTACTTGGTGACCGACGAGCCACCGGTTCGGCCATGACCGCTCCGCTGGAGGGCTCCGGCTCGCCAGTGCACGCCCAACCCAAGGGTCCCCCCAGGAAAATGGGCACCGAGGGAATGAGCACCGCGATCCAGGGCCGTTCACCGGGTCAGATCGCCTGGCTGCGCCTCAAGCGTGACAAGGTCGCCTTGGCCGGTGGCGTCGTCATCGTGACTCTCATCCTGGTCGCGATCTTCGCGCCGGTGATCGTCGCGGTGCTCGGGCATCCGCCGTTGGAGTTCCACTACGAGAAGGTCGACCCTGACTTGCAGGTGGCCGTCGACAACTTCGGCGGGATCAGCCCGGACTTCCTGTTCGGAGTCGAGCCGGTCAATGGTCGCGACGTGTTCAGCCGCATCGTCTACGGCTCGCGGATCTCCCTGCTCATCGCCTTCCTCGCGACGCTGCTGTCCGTGGCGCTGGGCACCGTGATGGGCGTTGTCGCAGGTTACTTCGGGGGGTGGGTCGACACGCTGATCAGCCGGACGATGGACGTCTTCCTGGCATTCCCGCTGCTGCTGTTCGCGATCGCGCTGGCCGGTGTGGTGCCGGATCAGGCGTTCGGCCTGGAGGGCGACACCCTGCGGATCGCGCTGATGGTGTTCATCATCGGATTCTTCAACTGGCCCTACATCGGCCGGATCGTCCGCGGGCAGGCACTGTCGCTGCGCGAGCGCGAGTTCATCGACGCCGCGCGCAGTCTCGGCGCGCGCAGCCCACGGATCCTGTTCACCGAGATGCTGCCCAACCTGGCCGCACCGATCCTGGTCTACTCGACGCTGCTGATCCCGACCAACATCCTGTTCGAGGCGGCCCTGTCGTTCCTCAGCGTCGGGGTGCGGCCGCCGACCCCGACCTGGGGCGGCATGCTGTCCGAGGCCACGCACTGGTTCCAGATCGCGCCGAACTTCATGCTCTTCCCCGGGCTGGCGATCTTCATCACGGTGCTGGCGTTCAACCTGTTCGGCGATGGCCTGCGCGATGCGCTCGATCCGCGGTCGCGCTGACGACGAAGGGGTACCAGATGAGAACGAGTCGCCGAGTCGTGATCGGTATGATCGCCGCGCTGGTGCTGGTCGGGTGCGGCGGGCCCAGCACCAGTGGACCCAACACCAGTGGACCCAGCACCGGCGGCACCGCTGGTGGCGGCGCGGCCGGTGGAATCCACAATCCTTCGGACGCGACGGGCGGGACGCTGCGGTTCGCCAACTCCGGTGATTGGGACTCTCTCGACCCGGCCGATACGTACTACGCCTATTCCTTCAACTTCATCCGGAACTACGGGCGGGCCCTGTTGATGTTCAAGTCAGCGCCGGGCCAGCAGGGCGCCACGCTCGTGCCCGACCTCGCCGAGTCGCTGGGCCGCTCCAGCGACGACTCCAAGACCTGGACCTACACCCTGCGCCAGGGTGTGAAGTTCGAGGACGGCACCCCTGTCACCAGCAAGGACGTCAAGTACGCCGTCGAACGGTCGCTGGACAAGACCACCTTCCCCAATGGGCCTACGTACTTCAACGACCTCCTGGACCGGCAGGGTTACACCAGCCCGTACTCCGATCCCGACCCGGACAAGCTCGGCCTGAAGGCAATCGAAACCCCGGACGACCGGACGATCGTCTTTCGCCTGCGCAAGGCGTTCAGCGGTTTCGATTATCTCGCGCAGCTGCCGGCCACCATGCCGGTGCCGCAGGCGAAGGACACCGGATCCAAGTACAAGGAACACGTCGTCTCGACCGGCCCGTACATGTTTCAGACCAACGAGCTGGGCAAGAGGTTCACGATGGTCCGCAACCCACACTGGGATCCGGCCACTGACCCGAACCGCCAGCCACTGCCCGACCGGATCACCGTCGACCTGAACGTCAACGCCGACGACGTGGACAACCGGCTGATCTCCGGTGATCTAGACGTCTCGATCGAGGGCGCCGGTGTCGGGCCGTCGGCTCAGGGCCGGATCCTCGCCGACCAAGACCTGCGCGCGAACACCGACTCCGCGCTGGTCGCCCGGCTGTGGTACACCGCGCTGAACTCCGACGTCGCACCGCTGGACAACATCCACTGCCGCAAGGCGGTGCTGTATGCCGCCGACCGGACCGGTTACCAGCGAGCCTACGGTGGAGCGACCGGCGGCGAGATCGCCACGAACATCCTGCCACCGGTGATCCCGGGCGCGAAGCGGTTCGACCTCTACCCGGTGCCGAACAACACCGGTGACATCGCCAAGGCCCGCGACGAGCTTGCCCAGTGCGGCCAGCCCAACGGCTTCACCACCGGCATCTCCTACCGCGCCGAACGGCCCAAGGAGAAAGCCACCGCCGAAGCACTGCAGCAGTCACTGGCGCGGGCCGGGATCAACCTGGAAATCAAGCCGTACCCGCTGACCGACTACGGGCGCCTGTACGCCGGCAAGCCGGACTTCGCGAAGTCCAACGGTCTCGGCCTGATGGTCTTTGGCTGGGGAGCGGACTGGCCCGACGGCTACGGGTTTTTGTCCCAGCTCGTCGACAGCCGGGTCATCCGGGCCACCGGTGGCAACACCAACCTGGGAATCAAGGACCCGGCAATCGACCAGCTGCTCGACCAGGCGTTGCTGACCACCGACACCGCGGCGCGAGAACAGATCTGGGTCGACATCGACCGCAAGGTGATGGAGGGTGCGTTCGTGCTGCCCGGCGTCTGGGCCAAGGGCCTGCTGTACCGGCCGCCGAACCTGACCAACGTGTTCATCACTGATGGATTCCAGATGTATGACTACCTGGCGCTGGGCACCACCCGGAACTAGCTGTGGGCGTCTACCTGATTCGACGGCTGGTCGCGGCGGTGCTCCTGCTGCTGATCGTCACCGCGGCGACGTTCGCGGTCTTCTTCCTGGTGCCCCGGCTGGCCGGGGCCACGCCGGAGGACCTCGCGTCACGCTACGTCGGCCGGACCGCCTCACCCGAGGCGATCCGGGAGATCGCCGAGAAGCTCGGGTTCACCGACCCGATCTGGGTGCAGTACGGCCGGTTCGTCAAGGGCCTGGTTGCCGGCGCGGACTACAGCACCGGCCCGACCACGGTGCACTGCCCGGCCCCGTGTTTCGGGTACTCCTTTCTTACCCAGAACCCGGTGCTACCTGACCTCATCGATCGACTGCCGGTGACGATGTCACTGGCCGCCGGTGGGGCGCTGATCTGGCTGGTTGCCGGGGTGTCCACCGGTGTGGTATCCGCGCTGCGCCGGGGCAGTATCTTCGACCGCGCCGCAATGGGCGTCGCCTTGGCCGGCGTCTCACTGCCGATCTTCTTCACCGGGCTGCTGGCACTGGCGATTTTCAGCTATGGGCTGGGCATCACCGCTCCGGGCGGCAGCTACGTGCCCATCGAGGACAACCCGCTGCGCTGGGCGTACAGCCTGCTCCTGCCGTGGGTCACGCTGGCGTTCTTCTTCACGGCCGGGTATGCGCGGCTGACCAGGGCGGGCATGCTCGACACGATGGGTGAAGACTTCATCCGGACCGCCCGCGCCAAGGGGCTGCCGGAGCGCACTGTGGTGGTCAAGCACGGGCTGCGGGCGTCGCTGACCCCGATCCTGACGATCTTCGGACTGGACCTCGGATTGCTGCTCGGCGGGGCGATCCTGACCGAGAGCACGTACTCGCTGCCCGGTCTCGGCAAGTACGCGGTGGACGCGGTGGTCAACAACGATCTGCCGAAGGTGCTCGGGGTGGTGCTGGTCGGCAGCATCTTCATCATCGTGGCCAACCTCGTCGTGGACCTGCTCTACGCCGTGGTCGATCCGAGGGTGCGGTATTGATGAGCCCGTTTCTCGAAGTGCGTGATCTGCGGGTGCACTTCCCCACCGCCGACGGCGTGGTCAAGGCCGTGGACGGGCTGTCGCTGCAGCTGGACCGCGGCCGCCGGCTGGGGATCGTCGGGGAGTCAGGCTCAGGCAAGAGCGTGGCCAGCTTGTCAATCATGGGTCTGCACCAGCCG
>DASQVB010000398.1:0-5031 GCA_035640975.1 Pseudonocardiaceae bacterium | reverse complement strand
GTGCACGTCTTTGTGAGTATCCACCCCCACGACAACCTCGTCGGGATCACTGCTGGCCTGGCTGGGCACCGATGATTGCGGCATGCTGAGCACGGTCGTCTGTCTCCTGATCGCCAACGGAATGGATGGCCGTCGCCGGACCGGCGCGGGCGGTCAGAACTGTGACGGTGCCCTATTGATGGCAAGGCCCCTATCGGGACACACCCACCCGGTCCGGCGGCAGCAAGCACCACCCCAAGCCACGGCCGACAGATCAGCCCCAAGGCATATCAGCCAGTTGCGTTGCGGGTCAGACCACGGCCCGGGATGGCACGCCGGCGATCCTCACAGTCAGACCGAGACCTGAGGTGATACACGCCGATCCTAATGAGAGTTAGCGAGTCGGCCATCCGGCAAACTCGCGTCCGGTAGCCGCCGGCAGGTGAGCACTCGTCGATCCTGGACGTTGAGTCCTGCTGTGAGATCGTGCCCCTGCCGGTGGGTCGGGAGAGTTGATCGCTGATGGGATGTCGTGCCCGCTGCTGGTGGCGTGAGCACTGATTCATTAGGTCGCTGATGGTTCTCCCGCGAGGCTGCGCAGGATCGACAACGAGGAGGGGAGATGCGTTGCTGTTCGTGGGAGACGACTGGGCCGAAACGCACCACGACGTCGAGTTGATGGACACCGCGGGGCGACGGTTGGCCAAAGCCCGGGTGCCTGAGGGGGTAGCGGGGATGGCTCGGCTGCATGTGATGATCGCCGAGCAGCTCGGTGAGGACATCGACGAGGCGCAGGTGGCGGTCGGGATCGAGACCGACCGGGGTCCGTGGGTACAGGCGTTGATCGCCGCCGGCTACACGGTGTATGCGATCAATCCGTTGCAGGTGGCCCGCTACCGGGAACGGCACAGCGTGTCTGGTGCCAAGAGCGACGCCGCCGACGCGCACACGCTGGCCGACATGGTGCGTACCGATTCCCACCAGTTGCGCCCGGTGGCCGGGGACACCGCGGCGGCTCAGGCGGTCAAGGTGGTGACCCGGGCGCACAAGACGTTGATCTGGGAACGCACCCGCCACACCCAGCGGCTGCGCCACGCGCTGCGGGACTACTTCCCGGCCGCGCTGGAGGCGTTCGAAGATCTGGATGCCGCCGATGCCCTGGAGTTGCTGGCCAAGGCGCCGGACCCGGCCTCGGCGGCGAAGCTGACAATCACTGCGATCACCGCCGCGCTCACCCGGGCTCGACGCCGCAACATCACCGAGAAAGCCGCCCGAATCCAAGCCGTGTTGCGCGCCGAGCAGTTGGGCCAGCCGGAGATCGTCACCGCGGCTTACGCGGCCACGACTCGCGCCGCCGTGGCGGTGCTGCGGACTCTCGTCGAGCAGGTCAAGGTCCTGCAAGGGCAGGTTGATGCGCATTTTGGCCAACACCCGGACGCTAAGATCATCTCCTCCCAGCCCGGCCTGGGACCCATCCTTGGTGCCCGGGTGCTCGCCGAGTTCGGTGATGACCCCAACCGCTACACCGACGCGAAATCCCGCAAAAACTACGCCGCGACCAGCCCGATCACCCGCGCCTCGGGCAAGAAGAAGGTCGTGGTCGCCCGATTTGTGCACAACGACCGGCTCATCGACGCACTCATAACCCAAGCCTTCGCCGCGCTCAACGCCTCGCCCGGCGCCCGTACCTACTACGACCAACTCAAAGCCCGTGGCACCGAACACCACGCCGCACTGCGCCAACTCGCCAACCGACTCGTCGGCATCCTGCACGGCTGCCTCAAGACCCGTTCTTACTACGACGAAGCGACCGCATGGGCCCACCGTGTCCAGAGCACTGCAGCTTGACATCCAAGCTCCTGGGATGTCTCACAGTTGCATTGAGGCGTAGGGCGTCCTCGCTTAGTGGACTGCGTCGGCGTCCAGGACAAGGCCCATCACGACGGCGTCCCAGACCTCGCCGTTGCGTCTGCGATAGTGGCGCCGCAGCAGCCCCTCCTCTACGAAGCCGAACTTGCGGTACAAGGCTCGAGCGACTGCATTGTGAGGCCATACCTGGAGGCCGACCTTGTGGGCGCCTGCCTGCCTTGCCCACTCGACTCCGGCCGCCAGCAAGGCGCTGCCGACTCCCCGACTCCGCCACCCGGCAGTCACGAGCATGCCCAACTCGGCCACCCCGTAGACCTGCAGCTTGAGCCCAAGCTCGCCGATGACCTGCTCGGCAGCCGTAGCCACATACAGCGCCTGGTTCTGCTCCCCCAGAGCCCCGCGCAGGCGAGCCAAGCGATCGGCTCGATCAACTGGGCCCTCCGTCCCGATCCAGCATCCCTCCCCCGCCACGGCGGCAAACAGGTCCACGACAGCGGGGAGATCCTCGACGAGGGCCCGGCGCACCACAAACTGCCGCCCGCTAACAGCCACCACGGCTGACAGCTTGTCCTCCCCAGCAGTCGACGACAACCGCGGTCTGATCACCTGGCGTCATGAAGCGGGAGGCGTGTGGTTAGTGTGCACGTCCCCCCTCGGACACAAACACTACGCACACGGATGATGTTGGTCGGGTTTCGGCCAGTACGGTGCGTTCTGCGTGGTCGTAGGTGAGGCGAACACCGAGCTCGCGGTAGACCTCCGCTTTGTCTGCCGGGTCGGCGTGGCGCAAGGCGTTCAGCAAGCCACCGAACGTGTTGACCATCGTGTGGATGTCGTCTCGGCTCATCCGTCGATTCGTGCCGTGGTGACTGGTGAGGGTGGCCAGCCTTGCCTCCGCGACGGTGCGTTGCTGCTGCACCTGGTGGCTCCATGCCACCACCAGTGCGGGATCGGCGCCGGCTTCCAGCGCTGTGCGGTGACGGGCGAGCTTGCGTTCGCACTCGGCGATCGTTCGTCGTGTCGCCTCGACGGCGGGAGCGTCGTCAGGCTGCGCGTGCTCCAACGCGGCCAGGGACTGCTCGATTCGATGAGGGGCGAATGCTTGCGCCAGCCACGTGTCGAGCGGATCGAGGACTGCGTTCTCGCGCACGTACACGGTGAGCGGGTGGTCGATCTTGTTGCCCACCGCGTACTCGTTCGGGAACCGGCATCGATAATGAGCCCGTCCGTGGTTCCAGTTGCCCTGCATCCGCCGGCCACAGGCGGCGCAGATCATAAGTCCTTTCAGTGCGTAGTGATGCTGGGTCCGCAGTGTGCGTCCGGTCGAGGTTGGGCCTTGCGAGCCCAGCCGGAGCTGGACTTCCTGGAAGATCTCTCGGTTCACGAGCGCGGGGTGGACTTGCTGATCGGAGAAAATCCACTCCTCGCGAGGGTTCCACGCCAGCGCGGTCCGATGCCCGAGCGCGACATCGTCCACATCGATGAGCGATTCCTGTTTCCGTTGCTTATTCCATACCTGGTACCCGGTGTAACGCGGATTCCGCAAAATCGTCCGGATGGCACTCTTTGACCACGCCAGGCCACACCGGTGTTTGTTGCGGTCCGAGTCATACGCCGACGGCGAAGGGATACCCTCCGACGTTAGACGCTGCGCCAAGGCGTAGATACCAGTGCCCATCAGGTACTCGTGGAAGATCCGCTGGACCACGGGGGTGGTGACGGAGTCCGGCTCTAACCGCTTGAGCCGCTTGCCCTCCGCCGCCTTCGCAGGATTGGGATGCGGCCCAGCATCGACCACCCGATACCCGTAAGGTGGCCGGCCACCCAGGAAGCGGCCTCCACCTGGGCCTGAGCGGCCATAGCGGAGCGAACGCGGATCTTGATCCGGGTTCGCTCCCCTTTGCTCATCCCCCCGAACACCGACATCACCAGGTCATGGGCCTCGGACTCCGGATCGATCACTCCTCCCACCTCGGGAACCCACAGTTGCACGTTGTAGTGGACGAACACGGGGAAGGTGAGTCCGTATTGGTTGCCGTAGAAGGCCCGCTGAGGTTCCCCGATCACCACCGCCTCGAACCCCCGCTGCGGGTTTTTCAGCACGTCGAGCAGCAGGGCCGCTTGAGGTCGGCGTTTCCACGGGATCGAACGCGACTGCCCGACATCGAAGAACTCGGCCACGATCTCACCGTGACGCTCACTCAGCGCACGCGCCCGAGCGATCTGCCAGTTACGGGACGCCTCCGGGTCCTGTTGATCCTCCGTGGACACCCGCCCATAGAACGCAAACCGCGCCATCACGCCACTACTCTCCCCTGTCATGATCGTCCACACATACTGATGATGACCCCTCTGCCTGTCCAGCCTCGTGCCCACGGCTGCGGTGCACGTTGCGCAGCAGATGGAGCAGCGCTGCGGCAGCTTGCGGGGTGAGCACCGGTGGGTGTTCTGGAAGTATCACCCTGATCTGCTCGTCGTCGACAATGCGAGGCCCTTGCCGTCGAGTGCCCGTCATGACCGCCCAAGCCCACGAGCACGCCGCGGTTGGTGGTCTCCAACGGTCGGCTCCAGTGATCCTGCCAGCTGGATCCACTGGCTCCCGGCCAGAACACAGCAAGTAGACAACGGCGTCGCCGTCCACCGATTGTGCGATGCCGAGGGTTCTTCCGTTTGCGAGTGATCATGAGGCGGTTCCTTTCTGGCCGGGTCGTTCTCTTGGTGAAGATTGCGGGAGATCAGCACGAGTGCTTGGGTGAGTAGGTTGAGGTCGATTTCTTGGCGGGGATTGCCGCGAACGGTGATGCTGGGTGGTCTCGCTTTCTGTCGGGTTGTGTCGGCGGCGTGGCGGCGCCGCGGGCGGCGGGTCGTGTGGTCCTCCTTTCCTCGTCGGGTGTTGGTCCGCGCGGACGTCCGTGGGGTGGGTGCGTCTATGCGTGCAGGCGCGTGCGAGGCGCGGACGTCCGCGCGGACGAACGGTCATGGCTCGGAATTGCTGGCGCGCCAGCGGCCTCGGGAGACCTGGACGGCGCGCCCGTCGATGGCGTGGTCTTGCAGCCGGTCATAGACCCAGGTGCGACGCATGCCGGTCGCCGTCATGAGATCGGGGACCGAACAGCCTTCCGGAGGGGCCTGCCGGAGTGCGGACAGCAGCGCCGTGTCGGGGTCCTCGCCGTTGGCAGGGCC